>JAROBA010000070.1 GCA_029432815.1 Pontiellaceae bacterium B1224
CCGTGCCCGGCATCAGACCCATGGCCTCAGATCGGCTTTATCAACGCGTTTTTTCGCGCAAGAGTGCTTTGAAAGCAGCGTATCTTGATGCCGCGCTGGAAAATCAAAGCACTTAACAGCTCCGGCATCCGAAAATTATGCAGTGGGTGGAGGAAAGGTAAGATTGCGGGTTTCCGCTGGTAGTGTTGAGTTCGCCCTTGCCGCTCTTGAATTTATAGTGTTTCATTTATTTACGTGATAAATTAGTTTTTTGTTTTGGCGGATGGCAATACTAATCATTCCAACCCAGCAGTTAACTATTTGCATATAAGAATTTATCCAACAGATTCAGGAATACATTAACCGAAGGCAGAAGGATGAAAAAAAATATCGTAATCTCAACAATGCTCACCTTATCCGCTGTGGCCGTTTTCGCAGCAGAAAAAGGGAGTTGGTCTATTGAAACGCAGGAAGAGTGGCAGGCCAATGCCGCCGGGCAGTCGAACCTCGAATTGAAAGAGGGAAAGGCAACGCCGACGGCCGCCGAAGCAACGTTTACCAGTGTGCTGAAGCGTTTCCCGAATAAGCAGTCCGTGAAATCGCTGACCGTTTCGCAGTCGCCGGAATGGCTGAACTGGAATCCGGTTCCAAACATTGGACCCTCCAACCTCGGCGACGCTCCGGTGGCACTGCAGCTGGGCGACGGAAACTACTGGATGTTCGGGCGCTACAACAAACACAAGAGCCAGAAAGATGGATCCTTCAAGGCGGAGCCGGCAACGCTGGACGGCTTTGAGATGGAGCTGAGGACAACGCCCTATAAGAACCAGTTTGACGCGCCCGGCGGACTCACAGAAGCGCAGGGGGGCTATCACGCCTGGCAGAGCAGGGATATGGTTAACTGGGTACACCACGGTTCCATCACACCCACAAAGGGAAAATGGATGACCACTGCTGAATATGTCGATGGGAAAGCTTATTTTTACTATGACTTCCCGAACGATCAGGATCCGCATCTGATTATTGATGAAGATCTGTTCGACGGAAAGATCGGCAATGATATGGGTATGGCATTCAAGGACCCGTCCGATGGATCCGACTGTGCCTTCATTCGCGATCTTGATGGCAACTTCCATGTGATTATCGAAAACTGGAGCCCGATTGATGCGAGTACCCATGCGTGGGACTCCCCGCTGGCGAGCCATGCGGTCAGCCCGGATGGAATCGGAAACTTCGAGATTCTTGCTCCGGCCGTAGACGAGCGCACCAAGCCCACCGGCCGCTTTGCCGAATATGTGCATCCGCACTGGTATGCCGAAGACCCTGCAAACTATCCCGGAAAAACGGCGATGGAAGATGTTCCCCAGCACAGGGTCAAGAAGGGGCAAACCCGGGCGTACGGAACCTATGAAATCCATGAGCCGGAACAGAATGCTTATGGCGACTGGGCTGCGATTTCTATCGGTGGGCAGTATTACCTGTTTTCCGATTTTGATCCTTCAACGGCACATAGCGACAAAAAGGCGATGAGTGTGGCCTGGTTTACTTCCGACGATATCAACAAACCATTTACCTTTTGTGGAAATATCGGCAGTGGTCATCCCGATCCGGATATCTTTTTTGCCGAAGGACAGTTCTATCTGCTGACCCAGCTGAAGAATGATTTTGTCAGCTCCGGTCCCTGGGTCGAAGGCGTAGAGGTGCGCGTTGGCGTCGATACTTCCAATGATGGGAAGGTTGACCAGTGGTCCGACTGGCAGACCGTTTCCGAGCAGTATGAAACTATCGAAGGTTTTTCTAAACAGATTGCAAAAACACCGGCACAGATGGATCTCTCCGACTTGCCGGAAGGATATGGCTTTCAGTTCGAAGTTAAACTGAGCGACACCACTGAAAATGCGTCCTCTCCTGTGCTGGATGGTGTGACGCTTACTTTTGGAGAATAACAATGACTAAAAAATATCTTCCAGCCGCATGGGCGGCGTTGTTTGTGGGAATGGTTGCGACGGCTTCCGCTGCTGCACCGAATATTGTTTATATTTTATGCGACGATCTGGGGTATGGCGACGTGCAGTGCCTGAATCCGGAGCGCGGAAAAATCGCCACGCCGAACATGGATAAAATTGCGGCGGAAGGCATGACGTTTACGGATGCCCATACGACGTCTTCTGTTTGCACGCCGACTCGCTACGGCATTATTACCGGGCGCTATAACTGGAGGTCGAAGCTTCAGGTGCATGTTCTCGATGGATATGGATTGCCCCTAATTCCTACGGATCGGATGACGGTTCCGAGTTTCCTGAAGGAAAATGGGTACAACACCGCCATGATCGGGAAGTGGCATCTGGGGCTTGGCATTGCAACCACGGATGGAAAGCCAGCCAAACCGGCCGGCGGGCTTAAACAAAAGATCGGCAAAGGGGCATTCCCTCCTTCAGAACTCTCTAATATTGATTGGGCGGCAACGATTGAAGGCGGACCGGTCGACCTGGGTTTTGATTCCTGGTTTGGCATCACCGCTTCTCTCGACTTTCCTCCCTATGTCTGGATTCGCGACCGGAACTGGCAGGGCGAAGGTACGTACGCCAAAGCCTTCCATCGGCCCGGACCGGCCAGTGAAGATTTCGAAGCGATCGATGTATTGGACAAACTGACGGCGGAAGCCGTGAATTTTATCACGGACTATGATAGCCCGAAACCCTTCTTCATCTATATGCCGCTCCCATCTCCCCATACCCCGATCGTGCCCTCCAAAACGTGGCAGGGAAAAAGCGGAATTGGTAAGTACGGAGACTTTGTGATGCAAACCGACGACGTAGTCGGGCAGGTTATCCAGGCATTGGAAGATCGTGGACTGTCAGAGAATACGCTGGTTATATTCACCAGCGACAACGGGTGCTCCAAAGCCGCAAACTTTAAAAATCTGGAAAGCCACGGGCACTTTGCCAGCGCGCACATGCGCGGCTCGAAGGCCGATATCTGGGACGGAGGCCACCGCGTACCGTTTCTTGTGAAATGGCCCAGTGTGATTGAGGCGGGCAGTGTTTCGGATGAGCTTACGTGCCAAAGCGATCTGCTAGCAACCTGCGCCGAGCTCCTCGGAAAGCAATTGCCTGCAAATGCCGGTGAAGATAGTGAAAGTATCTTGCCGGTCTTCACGGGCGGGGAGACCGCGTTTTCACGTAAAGGCCTCGTTCATCACAGCGTGAGCGGACACTTTGCCTATCGTCAGGGAAAGTGGAAACTGTGTCTCGCCAAAGGTTCGGGCGGCTGGACGGCTCCGAATGAAAAAGCAGCGGCCAAAAAGGGCAGTCCGGTTGCGCAGCTTTACGATCTGGAAGCAGATCCCGGTGAGCAGAACAATGTCTACGCCGAGTATCCGGAGGTTGTGGAACAAATGCTCGCTCAGTTGACTGACTATGTATATTCCGGTGCCAGCGTCGAAGGCAAAGTCTCGAAGAATGATGATGTGGAAATCATCCTTTGGAAAAGCGGGGAGCAATAAAATCATGAATGGTAAAATTTGGTTTCTAGCATTGGGCGTTCTCTGCTTATTGGGTGTGGCATCGGAGGCGACTCAGATGCCGAATATTGTTTTTGTACTGTGCGACGACCTGGGCTATGGCGATGTGCAGTGCCTGAATCCGGAGCGCGGAAAAATCCTGACACCCGGCATCGATAAACTGGCAAGTGAAGGGATGGTTTTTACAGACGCGCATTCCGGGTCGGCGGTGTGTTCGCCTACTCGCTATGGACTGTTAACGGGGCGCTACAGCTGGCGCAGCCGTTTACAGCACGGGGTGACGCAGGGTTATGCTCCCAACCTGATTGCGCCGGACCGCCCGACGGTCGCGAGTTTTCTGAAGCAGCAGGGCTATCACACGGCGATCATCGGAAAGTGGCATCTCGATTTCCAATACCAGGACCCGGCCACCGGGGAACTATTGAAACGTCCAAAGAAAAGGAAAGAGCTTCCTCCGGTGGGTGCAAAAATACCCGATGGGCCGGTAAGCCGGGGTTTCGATTATTATCATGGATTTCACCATGCGGGTGATATGAAGGGGGTCATCGAAAACGATACCGTTATTCTTCATGAGGATGAAATCAACATGCTGCCACGCCTGACCCGCGAAGCCGTTAAGTTTATCGATCAGCAGGCAAAAACAGCCGACGGTAAACCGTTCTTCCTCTATGTGCCATTCGGATCGCCGCACTCCCCGATTGTGCCTTCGAAGGAGTGGCAGGGCAAAAGCGGGATCAACGCTTACGCCGATTTCGTGATGCAAACCGATGCGGCCTTCGGTTCCATTCTTGACGCACTGGATCGCAACGGATTGAGCGATAATACACTCGTGATTTTCAGCAGTGACAACGGGTGTTCTAAGGCCGCGAATTTTAAGGAACTGGAAGCGGCGGGGCATTATGCCAGTGCCTACATGCGCGGCTCGAAGTCGGATATCTGGGATGGGGGGCACCGGGTTCCGTTTATTGTGCGTTGGCCGGGGCAGGTTGCTGCCGGTTCGACCAGCGATCAGCTGATCTGTTTGACTGATTTCTTTGCTACGCTGGCCGAGCTGATAGGGCAGGAATTGCCGGAAAGCGCAGCAGAGGACAGTGTCAGCTTTCTGCCGGCGCTCAGTGGCGAGGAAATTGTTTCCACCCGCAACGGCGTGATCCATCATTCCATCAGTGGACACTTCGCCTATCGCCAGGGGAAATGGAAGCTGTGTCTCGCCAGTGGATCAGGCGGCTGGTCTGCTCCGAATGAAAAAGCGGCGGCCAAAAATGGCAGCCCGAAAGCACAGCTCTACGATCTGGAAAAAGATCCCGGTGAAACAACCAACCTATATGCATCCCATCCCGAAGTGGTCGAACGCCTGCTCCAACAGTTGGAATCCGACGTGACGGCCGGCCGAAGCACCGATGGCGCTGCATCGCAGAACGACATCAAGAAAATCGTGATTTGGAAAAATAAAGAGTAATCGGGAACTCGTATGTCAATAGAACAGTGGACATGACAAGTTTTAAGAATGTGGGTAACCTCCGGTGTTTTCATTGAAGTCACTGAAATTAGCCAGCAGAGGAAGTTAAAATGCCTATGAATTTAAAATCATTGCCCATAAATCGGTTGCAAATATTGATGCTCTTAAGTCTGCTGGTTGCAAGCCCTCTCAGACTTTTCGCCGGCTCGAAGGAGAGGCCGAATATTATTTTCCTGATGACGGATGATCAGCGTTGGGACAATATGGGTTGCTACGGTCGCCCGGAATTCAAGACCCCGAATATTGATGCGCTGGGTGAGCAGGGTGTGGTCTTCGATCAGGCCGTGAATACGGTGGCCATCTGTATGCCCAGCCGGGTGACGATGATGACGGGGCGGCATGCCTCCAGTCACCGGGTGGGTTTTGTGGCACCGAATGATTTCACGCTGTCTCAGGCGGACTTTGCGCTGGGCTATCCGGCTCTGCTCAAGGCGGCGGGATACCGCACCGGTTTTATCGGTAAGGTGGGTTTCACCGTCAGTGAAAAAGCGCAACGGCCGTGGGCAGGCGTTCCGTATGACTACAAGGGAAATATGGGCAATGTGTTTGATTTCTTTGCCGGCGCTGAGACGACAGAAGAGAAGGCCCTCGAAGTGTGGCCGGAAGATGATGCGAAACTGCAGGCGATCTATTCAAATAAGAAAAAGGGGGAGACCCGAACCCTGAGAACCGGCGAAGCGATGTTGCGTTTTCTCGACACCCAGCCTAAAGATCAGCCGTTCTGCCTGTCGGTCAGTTTTTATGCCGTGAAGCATGATAGCAATTCCCACATGTACATGCCGCATTATGACCTGTTTAAGGATGTTGATTTCCCCGTTGTGGAAAACTGGGTGGAAGGTAATGATGAAACACTGCCTCAGGTGGTGAAAGAGAATGCCCGCGGCGTTCCATTGCATCTTCAGCGGTCTTCGACCCCTGCGCTTTACCAGAAACTCGTTCGCCGCTTTGCAACCCAGGGCTACACCGTCGACCAGCAGGTGGGCCTGATGATGGAAAAGCTGAAGGAGATGGGGGTGCTGGATAATACGGTCATCATTTACACCAGCGATAACGGCCGGTTCCAGGGATCGCACGGTTTGTTCGACAAATGCATTCTTTATGAGGAAGCAGTCCGGGCACCGCTGATTGTGTATGACGGACGGATGGAAGCATCCAGACAAGGTCGCCGTGAAGACGCCCTGATTTCCTCCGTCGATATGGCACCGACGATTCTTTCGTTTGCTGGAATTGAGGCACCGTCCATTATGCAGGGGCGCGATTTCAGCGGGGTCTTGAATCAGACGCAGGATATGTCCGAATGGCGGGATACGGCCCTGATGGAAAATCTTTTTCTGGTTGATCTCTTTCGATCCAAATCCAAGCCGAATGTGCTCGAAATCAACCAGAAGGTGATTGATGCCAATCAATCCTATCGCTCCCGCGGGGTGCGTTCCAAACGTTGGAAATATTTTATCTACTACGAACACGATCCGGTGATCGAAGAGCTGTATGACGTGGAGAAAGACCCGCAGGAGCAGAATAATCTGGTTAATAATCCGGAATATACTGAAGTCCTCAAAAAGCTCCGCAAACGCACCGAAGAATTATATTCAGACGCCGTGAAGTAGAATGATCCTATTCTGGTGGCTAAGGGATTTTCAGGATCACTGAATTAGCCAGAAAGATTCGGTGGCAGAAATATAAAAGAGTTAGTGGAATGGTTAATATTTCTGCCAAGTTGTCGGAATGTCTCCCAAGGAGAGTTTATGAAGGACCCATTTAGAATGTATTCGCGCACGTTGACGGTGCTGTTGTCTATGGTTTGCTTGCAGGGCCTCGCAGCTGATTGTTATGTTTCTCCGGAGGGCAGCGATACGAATAAGGGATCCATCGATGAACCGTTCCAAACCTTGGAAAGAGCCCGGCAGGTGGTGCGTAAGGTTTTGCCGCGAGCCAGAGAAGACATCAATGTCTGGATTCGGGGCGGAACCTATTATCTGACGGACTCGCTGGAGTTTGGTCCGGCCGATTCAGGTTCCTCGAAGGTGCAGATCACCTACTCCGCCTATCCCGATGAAACGGTGATCATCAGCGGGGCTGTTCTGCTATCTCCGGACTGGAGCACGTATGAGGGCGATATCCTCGTGGCCGATGTGGGACGCGGACTGAAGTTTGATGTCTTGTTTGCAAACGGCGATCAGCAGATCATGGCGCGTTACCCGAACTTCGATCCCAATGTAAACATTCTCAGTGGATATGCTCCGGATGCCGCAAGTAAAGAGCGGGCGGCCCGGTGGTCGAACCCTTCGACCGGTTTTGTTCGTGCATTGCATGGTGCCGAATGGGGCGGAAATTCATATCGGATCAAAGGGATTCGATCCAACGGGGATCCGGATCTGGATTGGGCAGGGGATAACAACCGCGGTAAAGGGATGCATAAAAAATACCGCATGGTCGAAAACCTCTTTGAAGAGCTCGATGCACCCGGTGAATGGTTTTATGACGAAGCGGCCGGCAAGCTCTACTTCTTTCCGCCCGCAGGCATGGATGCTTCCTCGGCAACCTTTGAGGGGGCTACCCTGGAAGAGTTGATTCGCATTGTGGGTACCGCAAAGGAAAAAGTAAAAGATCTGACGTTCAAAAACCTGACCTTTACCGGAACACACCGCACGTTGTTTACGCGTGAATACGAAGGCCTCCAGCGCAGCGACTGGCGCGTGGCGCGAACCGGTGCCATCTTTATCCAGGATGCGGAAAATATCACAATTTCTGATT
The DNA here is from genome assembly GCA_029432815.1 of Pontiellaceae bacterium B1224. Classification (GTDB taxonomy): domain Bacteria; phylum Verrucomicrobiota; class Kiritimatiellia; order Kiritimatiellales; family Pontiellaceae; genus Pontiella. The sequence goes on from JAROBA010000070.1 coordinate 7,776, forward strand.
CCAACTTTGATCATGTCGGCGGCAATGCCATCTTTTTGAGTGCCTATAACCGCAATCACCTGATCACCAATAACGAGTTCATTTCCAACGGAGCCACCTGTGTCAATGTGGTGGGAAGCACCAAGGCCTTGCGCCATATTAATTCAATGGATGACTATATTACGGAAGATGAAGACATCGACGGCAAGGAGGGGCCTTTAACGGAGGACTACCCGAAGGACATCACCATCAGCTATAACCATATGCAGGATAACGGCCGGTTCGAGAAGCAGTCAGCCGGTGTGAATATATCGATGGCGGAAAGTATTACCGTCAGCCACAACACCATTCATGGTGCTCCGCGAGCCGGGCTGAATGTGTGCGACGGAACCTGGGGAGGGCACATCTTTGAGTTTAACGACCTGTTTGACTGCGTAAATGAAACGCACGACCACGGCCCATTCAACTCATGGGGACGCGATCGCTTCTATGGTCTGGGCGGGTATAAACACAGTGGAGAATATGGAAAACGCAAGCGGCCCTTTGCATTGCTGGAGGCCTATAAAACGACGATTATCCGGAACAATCGCGTTCACTACGACAAGCCGACTTCGTTTGGAATCGATCTCGACGATGGTTCCAGCAACTACGAGATCTATAATAATCTGCTGTTGAATACCGAGATCAAGCTGCGCGAAGGTTTCGATCGCAAGGTCTACAATAACATTCAGATCAACAAGCAGAATGAGTTTCACGTTTGGTATGACCAGAGCCGGGACATCTACATCAACAATATTGTGGTCAACAAAACCGCCTATAATTCGAAATATATGCACTCGAGAAAAGCGAGAAGTGCCGAAGCCACGATCGATGAAAACCTGTTTTATAACGGCGGGGATGAAGTCAAACTGAGTGACGATAACTGGGAATCAAGCGGCTATGATGCAAACTCCGTGATTGCCGATCCCATGTTCGTGAACCCGGCAGAAATGGACTATCGGGTGAAACCGGGGTCTCCGGCTCTGAAACTCGGCTTTAAAAACTTCCCGATGGATCAGTTCGGTAAACCCGGTGCACCACAGCCATCTCCGATCACCATCGGTTCCGGGGGATCAGCCGATACGGCCGCAGAACCGCTGATGGGCGGGATGATCGCCATCATCACCGATATGGCCACACAATCGGTCCTAGGTGCGCCCGATCTGAACGGTGTCTTCTTTGAGTCGCTACCCGCCGATTCTTATGCCGCGAAGCAGGGCTTCCGGAAACAGGATCTGATCAGAACCATGAACGGCACCGACGTGACGACCAAAGAGAGCTTCTGGGCACTGTATAAATCCATCAAGCCCGGTTCAACCGTAGTGTGTACCATCGTCCGCAATCAGCATGAGGAAAGCTTCTCCTTCGTCAAACCGGCGCATTAAAATCAAGAACCGTTCTTTGTGCCCGCAGATAAACGCAGATATTCCTTCTGCATGGAACGGGTGCAGAGGATTGGAGCGTAGGTATGATTGCGCCAACAGACAGCAAGCTGCTGCCCTCGCTGCGTTCCGTACGCAAAGTGCTGAACAACGGAACCGCGACGAGGGCGTCGCGTCTGCGTTGCCGATTCCCCGGAATCGGGACATGATCCAAAAATAGGCAGGTTGGTTCTTTATGTCACTTGCGCCTCTTTGCGGCTATTTTTTGGAGTAACTGGTTTTTCGGGAGATTCCTCGCAGTGACACTGAGGCGTAGAGAAAATAAAGGGCGTGTCGACAGACGCTCATCATGCCTCAGAGCCCCGTCAGAAACCGCTCATAAATCGGCGGGGCTCACCACACTCACGCC
>JAROBA010000071.1 GCA_029432815.1 Pontiellaceae bacterium B1224
TGGTTTTTCATTCGTATCCTTTGGTTTATTTACTTATACCACAGGCACAAATTATATCTTAACCACTGGTTCTAAATTCGGGGGGAAGCGCAATAGTGCGTGGCGCGTGTTTTGTTGGCAACTAAAAATCGGGTGCTGCTTCCAAGGATTGGAAGATGATGGGTTGTCAAAAAAAGTAGAGTCAGCGTCCCGCTTGCTGTTTCTGAAGTTCGGAATCGATAGGCCGTTTGTTGGGTTGCAGAGGACCATTCTACTGATTGAGCACCGGCGCTTTTTCCAAGGATTGGAAGAGGGTAGGGCGGGGTGTCCTCACCCCGCCGTTCTGTGGGCAGGCCTCGCGTGCGACGGACGACTGTCCCAGTCGTCCCTACCAAAGGGCTTTGCGTTAGAGCTTATCAAGCCAGTTGAGGAAATCCTCTTTTTCCATTTTGCCCTGTACCCATTGGAGTACGTTTCCTTGCGGATCGGTGATGATGGTGGTCGGTGTGGCGCCGACCTGGTAACGACTGAAAACTTCAGCCAAAATAGGCTCATCTGGGTAGAGCATTAAGGGGATGAACCGTTCGTTCACTTCGGTGGCCACCTGTTCGTCGGCCCAGACGGTTCTTTTCATGATTCGGCAGGGAACGCACCAGGTTGCGGTGAAGAAAAGGATCATGGGTTTGCCGGACTGCACAGCCTGTTCCTTCGCTTCGGTATAGTCGGCGGCCCAGGCTACGCTGTTGGTTGAAGGTGTGTAAAAGCAGTACCACGCGTAGGCGAGCGACCCGGCCAGGAAGGCGAGCCAAAAGCCTCGCCACAACAGGTGGAATTTAGTTCGACCGATCTTTGATTCGGGATCAGTAGTTGGTTGTGGTTCGGATTGCATATTTTTCATAGGGTGGCTCCTCCATCATCATGCCGCTCAATTGATTCTCTGACAGGTATTTTATCCTGGAAACGGAGATGAGAAAACCACGAATAAACCTGGTAATAGAGATGAATCACGAATTACGCAAAACTTATAATATCTTATACTGAATATTCTATACAGGAAGGTCCTGTTCTGAATCACCAAGTTGTCGTTGGGATCTTTATTTTCGTGTATTTCGTGGTGCTCCCATCTCCGAACATAGCTTTATAGATTCATCGGATTGTATTTCTGCCAACTCTCCTCTTTCGCACGGATTTTTTCCTGCTCAATAAGGTGTGTCGCTTCGCTGGGCTCATACTGGGCTGCGACGGTGCTGATGCATGGGGTGACGATCCAGGTAAATGGCGGGAAGCCGTACCAGTAGTTTTCACTGCCGGCCTGAACAATTCGGATTTTATTTCCCTCTTCTTTGGCAATGTCTTCCGTCAGATCATCAATCAAACCATCAACACTTAAATCCCCGATGAACGGTATGATGATGCCCAGTTTAACGGCCACTTTCGATGTTGATTTGTAGTAGTTTGGCTGACCGTCCGGCCCAACCAGTCCGTTCCAATCTGTGGATGCCGTGTGCATTGCGCACCCCGTTAACAACAATACGAGCCCGCCACACAACGTTGAGCTTATTCCTTTCAAGTACATATCATTTCTCCGTTTAATTTAGCATATTCTGCATGGAAGAATGTGCTGTCGGAATTTGGATTTCAAGTGGATTGCTTCCAATGATTGGAAGACGGTTGGGGTAGGCAGCAACCGGGGACGTTGATTCTGCCTGAAAATTATTTTGCCTGTGTGTTATTCGACAGGCTCGCCTTTCTTTCAGGTTGGCGCAGGTTGCGCAACGAAACGGTTTTTTCTTCCAACCCCTTTCGAAAGGGCCTATATTTCAGGCCTCAATTTATCCAACCGCTGGAACGCTTTTATGGAACAGGAACCGAATTACGATAACGATATACTTTTAAAACCCGCCACCGGTACGGCGCTGGCCGTGGCTTCGGGGTTGTCCTTTTTCTTTCTCTGCATGATTCTTCCGCTGGTCGGCCCGGCGGGGAGCCGGGAGCCGCATGCCAGTATGAATAAAGTGGCTTTTCTGGGCGTACTTTTAGTCACGTTAGCGCTGGCGGCTCTTTCTGCATTTTCAAAAATGAAGCGGCGTAAGATCGATGCATCGCCCTTACCGTTTTTTTCATTCGGCCTTTGTGCAGTATGCCTGCTGACACTGGTCATTCTGTTGTTTGACGGGTTTGCTATCTGATACACACGTTAGATTGCTTTCATGTTGGATCCCGGTGAGCTGTTCAGGCTGCCGGGATTTTTGTGTTTAAAACACAGGGGGTTGGGAAATGATGACAAGCAAGGAGGTCCGCCTGGCGGACTATCTTCAGGAGGATTGTATTCTTTGCAATGTGGATGCCGTCACGCGGGATAAGGCGGTGGAGCAGCTGGTTGGCGTTCTTCACGGGAAGGTGGATGGTTTCAACAGCGCCGTTGCGGTGCAGGCGGTGATTGAACGGGAGCGGCAGGCCCCGACGGTGCTGGCCGAAGGACTGGCGCTGCCGCATGCCCGGCTGGCGGGGCTTTCCCGGCCGATGCTTGCCATGGCGACCTCTCTTTCCGGCATCGACTTTGAAGCAGTGGGCGAAGAGCCGGTGCACGTGGTGGTGCTGATTCTGACGCCGAAAGATGATCCCGGTGCATATCTGCGCCTGATGGCTTCGCTCTCCAAAACGCTGGCGGAACCGCATATGCTGAAAAGGTTGACGGTGGCGGGCAATGCGCGCGAGGCCTTTGCGATTCTGACCGAAGGGCCGGAACAGGTGGAGGTCAAGCTCACCGCCTCCAGCGTCATGAACCGTAATCCGGTTACGCTCGACGAAGGCGATACGCTGGCACACGCCATTCAGGCTTTCTGCGCCAACCGGATCATGGATATTCCCATCGTCGATTCTGACGGCGACCTGCGCGGGATCATCGCCATTGAGGATCTGCTCGGCCAAAGCCTTCCGCAGCATCTGCTCTGGATGGAAGACCTGAGCCCCATCGAAAACTTTGAACCTTTTGCCGAGCTGCTGCGCAAGGATTCCGAAACCAAAGTGGCAGATTTTATGCGCGATAAATACACCGCCATTCCGCCGGATATGCCGGCCATTCAGCTGGCCCGGATTTTTCTGATGCAGCATGTGCGGCAGATTCAAGTGGTGGAAGGGCGGAGGTTTTTAGGGGTGGTGAATCTCGACAGTTTCAGTTCGCAGATTTTCTGGGCGTAGTAATAGGGAATGGATTGATGGAGTGGTGGAGGTTGGGATTGATGGGATATCGCACGGCACTGCCGCTGAAGTTCTCCAGTAATCCAATAATCCAAGAAGGCAGGTGTTCTTATGCATGGGGAAGACAATGGGGCAGTACTTTCAACTGGACAACTGATCAAACGAATGGCGCTGCTGCTGATGATCAGCATCGGCATTGGCATGGCCGGATCGATCTTCGGCGGGTTTACCGATAAGCAGGTCGTGGCAACCAGTGTGTTTCTGGCCATTATTCTCGGAACCCTCTTTTTCTGGACCTTCCGGCTTTCGATTGCCTTTCTGGGGCTGACGGTTCTGATTTTCACGCATTCGCTCGATATTGAGCACTTTGTTGCCTCGGCCGAGCTGCCCGTTATTCTGTTTCTGGTGGGCATGATGATTGTGGTCGGCGCGCTGCGCGATCTCGGTTTTTTTACCTGGGTGGTACAGTCGCTCATTTCCATTCCGAAAATGACCGGCCGGAAATTTATTGCCGCCACCTCGGTGGCTTCCGCGCTGCTGGCGTGTGCGGTGGACGAGGTCACTTCCATCATCTTTATTGCCACGCTGATCTTTCAGGTCTGCAACCGGTTGAAGCTGAATCCAACGCCCTACATCATTATCTGTGTATTGTGTACAAACATTGGAAGTGCCGGAACCATGATGGGCAACCCGGTCGGCATTTTTATCGGTACGAAAGCGGGGCTCACCTTCGGCGATTTTTTCAAATGGGCCTTCCCGATCATGCTGGTGTCGCTCGGGTCCTGCGTTGGAATCACGCTGGTCTGGTTTCGCAAAGAACTGGATCTTTTCGATGAACGGCTCCGGGAGCGGATCGAGCGGAAGCTGAGTCTGGTTCCCACGGTGGTGGTGCCCTACAAACGCGGTCTGGCGGTTCTGCTGTTCACACTCGCGTTCATTGCCTCGCACCATGCATTGGAAGAAGCATTGCACCTCGGGAAAAACAGCATCCTGCTGGTGGCGCCGCTCGCCTGTTCCGGCATCATTATGCTCTTCAAGCACGACCGTGCGCGTTTTTATGTTGAGCACGAGGTTGATTGGTGGACGCTGCTCTTTTTCATGCTGCTGTTTGCCATTGCCGGAACGCTGGAGCATACGGGCGTCACGCAGCTGATTGCCGATGGATTTGTCAGCCTGTGCGGCGATAAACCGGGCATTCTGATTCCATCGATCATGGCCACCACCGCCATTGGTTCCGCGTTTGTGGACAATGTAATTTTTGTGGCCGCCTTTTCTCCCGTCATCACGGCGTTGGGCGAGACCATGCCGTCGATGCCGCTCTGGTGGGCGCTGCTGTTCGGAGCCTGCTTCGGCGGGAATATCACCCTCATTGGAAGCACTGCAAACATTGTTGCGCTCGGCATGCTCGAAAAGCAGGCGCATACGGGAATCGGTTTTTTCCAATGGTTGAAAATCGGGGCGCTCTCCGCCTTCATCGCCATGCTCATTGCCTGGGGCATGCTCACGGTCATGGCACCCTATATGCCGGACTGAACCTGACGGCATAAAGCGGAATTTCCATACCCGGAAAAGGGTAGGCAGATATATTTGTTGTATTATGTATCTGTTCGAACTAGAACATTTTAGATGAATGGAATTGGCGCACATTTATGGATGGTTACATGGGTACTCAAATAAATAGGTCTAGAGGATGGAAGGGGTTTTAGATTAACGGTAATTATTCTTAAAATAAAGAGGTGTTGGGGAACGTATTGGATATACAAGGGTCTACCTTCGAGGAGAATCATCATGAAACGTGGCAGTAAAAAACCTAAAAGTGTCGTTAAGGGAGCTCCCAGCGGGTTTATGATCAGTATACTGATTCATGTTGGTGCTTTTGCGCTGGCAGGGGCACTGGTGGTGTTTAACGTCGTGAATAAGGAGGAAAAGAAATTTGTGCCTCCGAAACCGGTTGAACGTCCGAAAATGAAGCTGAAAAAGCCGAAGGTGAAGGTCAAAAAAGATTCCAAACCCAGATCTTCAGAACGAATCGTCACCAAGGTGCAGAAGGCGAATATGCCGGAGATTTATCTGCCGGAAATGAGCGGTATCGGGGATGGTGTCGGAACCGGTGGCGGTTATGCTGGATTCGAGCTCATGCCGGACCTGAGTACCGTGACCGCTTTTGGAGCGGGACAGTCCATTGGATCCGATCTCATCGGTACGTTCTATGATTTTAAACGACGTCGCAACGGGGCTGTTTACGATATTTCCTTTGAAGGGTTCCAGGAGCAGGTGGGTAAATTCATTAAGTCGGGCTATAGACCGTCGACGTTGGCAGGAGTGTACCGTTCTGAGAGGAAACTATACGCAACGTGTTTCATGGTGCCTACCATCCTGTCTTCCGCTGCACCGAGCGCATTTGGAGAGCCGGACTGCGGAGGTTGGAGTTGGATGTGCCACTACACGGGTGAAATTGTTTACCCTGAGGATATTACGTTTCGTTTTGTCGGCCAGGCCGACGATATATTGGTCGTGGCGATCGATGGGGAAATGGTGCTCAACGCGAGCTGGAACGGGTGGGGAAACACACATGAATTGCTCTCCATTGCTGCCGGTGGTTGGCAAAGCACTGCGACGAAAAGCAGGCAGTATAAACTGGGAAACAAGGAGGCCGAGTACGGCGACTGGGTCACGCTGAAGGCCGGGGTCCCCGTAAAAATGGACGTGCTTATGGGTGAGGGGCCGGGCGGGCAATTCGACGGTATGCTATGTGTTATGGTGAAAGGCGTAGAGTACGAGACAAATATTCAGCAAGGGCCCATTCTCCCAATGTTCAAAACGGCGTTGCCCAGCCATGATTTGCTGGACGTAATTTATGAATGGTTGGTTCCGGGGGAGGCTTGTCTCACGAACGGTCCTGTGTTTTCCGATTTTGGAGAAAATTATGGCAAAGTTAACGCTCCCGCTGAAGAGATCGCTGAAGACATGCCTGAGCCTGCAGCCGATCCCATGCACATTTGGAACCTTAAATCAGGGCAATCATTTGAGGGAGAATTCATCACGGCAATGGGCGATAAAATTGTTCTGAAAACACCCGGCGGAAAACAAGTTAAAATTCTTAAGAGTGATTTTTCGGATGAAGATCAAAAGTTTGCCGTACTGTCGGACCCTCCCGATTTCTCGGTCGACTTCATCAAAACAAGCACGGCGAAAACCAGTCGTTACCAGCTTTCACCCCAGGAGATTGACTGGAACAGTCTGCCTCCTCAGGTGAATGATTTCAAGTTTGGGGCGCGCGTTCGGCAGACGGGGGCCCGTCCATACAATCATGAGCTGCGGGTTGAATATTTCGCCATCGGGCAACAGCTGCTGGATGACAATAAATTTATCCTGTTCGACCGCGACAGCGAGACCTTCACACCTACGACGGACAATAAGCGCATGATGGAATTCAAGGGAGAGCGGGTTGTGGAGACGAAGGTCTTCCCGATACACGAATCAATGCGAGGCTATAAATTCAAGGGGCATTTGGTTTTAGTGTGGGATGAACGCGACGAAATCATCGCGTACAGAGCCTCGAGCGAATGGTTGTATGAACATCGTGAAAAGTTGATGAAGTTAGGTGTGGGTATGTTTTTCAACGATAAATGCGACCGCGTTTACCCGACTGGCCCGAAGCCTAATTATTAAAAAGTTTCCTGAAATGTGTTTCGCGGGGGTTCCTCTCGCTGGAACCCCTTTCACATTCGAGTGAGCCGGCAAGGGGAGACTGCGCCCGTTTTTTTTGGTTTAGGTTGCGAATGTCGCGGTTTTGCTCCGCGTAATGTGTGGTTGGCCTAATCTGCCGGGGCCGGTAGTGCAGCCACCTTCGCACCACATCACTTCCGATAAAGGACCATGAGGTTCGCCTCAGCCAAGTCTATTCAATACCCTGAATTGGGTATGTGAAGGAGCATATTTGTTGCATTACGGGTCCGTTTATACTAAAACACGCCGATGTATGTCATATAGTAGATTTATTGGAACGGTACGTATTGTGTCCCATATTAGTTTTTGATCATGGAAGGGCCGGTTTCAAAATATGTACATTTTTTTTAAACGAAGACAGGCCGGCAGACGTATTAGCAATACGAATACTTACTTTTGAGGAGAATCATTATGAAACGTGGCGGTAAAAAACCTAAAAGTGTCGTCAAGGGAGCTCCCAGCGGGTTTATGCTCAGTATACTGATCCATGTTGGTGCTTTTGCGCTGGCAGGAGCTCTGGTGGTGTTTAACGTGGTGAATAAGGAGGAAAAGAAATTTGTGCCTCCGAAACCCGTTGAACGCCCCAAAATGAAACTGAAAAAGCCGAAGGTGAAGGTAAAAAAAGATTCCAAGCCGAGGTCCTCAGAACGAATCGTCACCAAGGTGCAGCGGGCCAATATGCCGGAGATTTTTCTGCCGGAAATGAGCGGCATCGGCGATGGAGTCGGTACTGGTGGCGGTTTTGCCGGTTTTGATCTCATGCCTGATCTGAGTTCCGTGAGTATTTTCGGGGCTGGCCAGACGATCGGTAACGATTTTGTAGGAACCTTCTACGACTTTAAACGTGATCGCAGTGGGAATGTAATTGCGATGGATGAATTGGCTATGGCTGATGCGCTGGGAAAATTCGTTAAAAGAGGATGGAAGCCTTCGGCACTCTCCAGATATTATCAATCCCCGAAAAAACTTTACTCAACAACCATATGCGTTCCGTTGGTTCCATCCACGCTGGCTCCTTTTGCGTTTGATGAGCCGGATACGATTGCCGTTCAGTGGGCGGTTCATTATACGGGTAAGCTGGTTTGCTATAGAGACATCAAGTTTCGCTTCTGGGGGCACGGTGATGATATTCTGATTGTCGGTGTGGATGGAAAAATTGTACTGGATGCTTCATGGCAAGCTGCCAATGGAAACGATCCTTATCAATCGCGAACAATTGCCGGGAAATGGGTAAGCAGTGCTGCCAAGAACCGTCAGTGGTATCTCGGTAACCAACTTGCATGGGGAGGCGACTGGATCGAGCTCAAAGCCGGTGTTCCCCTGCAAATGGATGTTGTACTCGGTGAGCAACCGGGAGGTAATTTCTGTGCTATGCTTCTGGTTGAAGAGGAGGGGGTTGAGTATGAGACAAATCCTCAGAATCAGCCGCTGTTTCCTATTTTCAGAACAGCGCCCACTACCCATGATACGGCTGATGCCATCATGGAGCATCTGGTTGAAGGCGAAGCAGATGTCTTCGGGGGGCCAGTTTTTCAGGACTACGAGCCTTCAACGAATACCGTGGTGAAGGTAGAACCCGAGACTCAGGTGGAAGAAGTCGTGGAGGAAGAGGAACCTGCCATGCGCTTGTGGACACTCAAGGACGGGAAGTCGTTTGAGGCCGAGTTTATCAGCAAAATTGGTGATAAGGCGGTCTTTCGTTCTGCCAGTGGAAAACAGGTAAAAATTCCCTATAACACAATTTCGCAGGCGGATCATGATTACATAACGCTCTCGGACCCGCCTGAATTTGATGTGGAGATCGTCAAATCAGCTGACCCTTATCATGTTGTACTTGCGTCTTATGAGCTGGACAGAGGCCATCTTCCGCCCCGCATTCAGGACTGGACGTTTGGTGCCAAGGTGAGCCAGAAAGGGTTGGGAGACTATCCCCACGAGTTAAAGCTCGAATATTATGCCATCGGGCATCAATATCTGGATCCGAACAAATACCGGATTATTGCTCATGATTCAGCAACATTCACCCCGAGCAAAGAGAATAAAGGGTCGTTCAAATTCGAGTCCGAACGTCCGGCTCGGACGTTTGATTATAACTGGGTGGAACAGCGCCGTGGCTTGAAGTATAATGAATCGCTGGTTCTACTGACGGATTCGCGGGGGAAAATCATCGCCCACCGTTCAACAGCTAAGTGGCTGTGGGATAATCTGGATGAGCTCCGCAAGCGAGACGTTTGGAACTATATCAATAAAGATTGCGAACGGGTGTATCCAACCGGTCCTGTGCAGAACTCGAACCTGTATTGAGTTGTTTAAACAGGAAAGCGCTATGCGTTCTTGAGCATAGCGTTCGTTAAAGAACGATATGAATCCACGGTCAGGAGGTCGACTTTCTCCTTGTTGCTGTGGATTCTTTTTTTTGTGGAAATTATGCAGCTGGAGCTGATTAACCTAGATTCGGGAAGGCCAAGTTTACTGCAGCCACAAGATTTTAAAACCGCAGATGTAGTTGCCTACCTCTAGGGTTTAAAAGCACAGTGGATGTGGTGAAATCGGTCACCCGAAGGGTGAAAATGAAG
>JAROBA010000072.1 GCA_029432815.1 Pontiellaceae bacterium B1224
TTATTCATGTCACCCTCGAAGCAACCATTCGGGATGCTCAACCGTCAATTCCTTAAGAAATCAAACCAATGAGGGTCGTTTTGGTAATGCTACGGGTTTATATTCACCTATTTCACCCTTAAAAGCACAAATAGGACCAACTCAGCGACCCTGAAAAACGGCATTGAAAATGAGTTTTTCGAAGCTGAATACCCTGAATTAAACGTACGACTTACCGATTGACCGCGAAATAGGCAATCGGTAGGGTTTGCGGGTTATTTTTTCACAGATTAGCAGAAGAGAGGTTTTACCATGGCAATGATGATTTCTAAGTTTAATAAAATTATTCACAACAAGACCGTCTGGTTGGTGTTCGCAATCTTTATCAGCATTGCGTTCGTCGGCGTTTACACCGGCTCGCAGACAGGAAATTCGCGGGCGGATAAAGCCATCTCTCAGGTGGCAGGCAAACTCTGGGAAGAGGATGTAACCCGTCAGGAATTCGCGGCCGTCTATCGCGATGTCTATGTCCTGACCGATTTGTCGTATTTAATGCAGACCGGGCGCGGCATACCGGAAAACTCGGAGTTGACGAATCAGCTTCGGCAACAGGCGTGGATCCGCCTGGCAACGATTAAAAAAGCGGAAATGATGGGGCTTAATGTGACGGATCAGCAGACGGTGGAAGCGATCCAGACATTCCCGCTGTTTTCCAATCCGGAAACCGGTGGTTTTAATAAGAATATGTATGACCAAGTCGTTGGCACTATTCTTCCGCAGCGCTACCGCATGGGTGGTACAGATTTTGAAAACCTGATCCGTAGAAACGTTTTGGTCCAGAAAGCCACTGCAGCTGCCGCTCAGGGAGCACTGGTTACGGACGACGAAATCAGACAGGCATTTCATCTCTACACGGACATGCTGACGGTTGACTATACCACATTGCCGCGCAGCATTGTCGGAACCGTTGAAGTTACAGAAGAAGATGCTAAAGCCTACTACGAACAAAATCTGAGCGAATTCCTTCTCCCGAAAAAACGAGTGGTGAAATACGTGGAATTCAATGTTTCCGATTACACCAACGCCGTTGAAATCACCGATGAAGACGTTGCTCAGATCTACGAAAGCAACAAACAGTATTACATGATTCCGGAAACGGCCACTAACGACGTGCCGGAATATCGCCCGCTTGAAGAAGTTAAAGGTGAGATCTTCGAGATCGTCGCTGCCGATATGTCGCAACGCGCTGCGGCCAATGCAGCGGACGCTCTGGTGGCCCAGCTTTCCGCTGAAGGAGCCACGTTTGAAGACGAAGCGGAAAAAGCCGGTCTCACAATTGTTACCGACACCCCGGCCTTCGGAGCTGCTGATCAAGTGCGCGGAGTGGATCCGACAGCGCCATTTGCACGGGCGGCCTTCAATCTGGACCTCACCCCGACTCAGTATTACAGCGACCCGGTTGTAGGCCGTGATACGGTATACGTCATCGCGCTGGTCAAAGAAATTGATGAATACCAGCGCACATTTGATGTGGTTCAGGCCGAAGCAACCGAATCCGCGCGGATTGCTGCGGCGGAACTGGCATACGTTGAAAAGGCGGAGGAGATTCACGCCGAAATCGCAGCCGCCCTTAAAGAAGGTGTGTCGTTCGCCGATGCAGCTTCCAAGTACAACCTCGAAATCCAGCAGACCGCACCCTTCAATATTTCCAACCCGTTGGAAGGTGAGTTCAGCCGCGAGATTATGGGATCCACCATTCAGTTCGATCAAGGAACGCTGGTGGATCTGATCAGCACGCCAGATGAATTCCTGATGGCCTATGTGGCCGAAAAGGAACTGGCCGACGAAGTCGTAACGCTGCCGGGAATGCGCGATGATCTGGCCGCCGGCATCCGTCAGGAAAAAGCCCAGCGTCTGGCTCAGGCCTGGCAGGAGTCGCTACTGGAAGAAGCCGGTTTTGAAGATCTTTCGGTCCAGCCGGAAGAAACTTCCGACGAAGCCTAAACGAAAGGATTCTCATGCCGTTGCAGTATTTCATCGTTCTTTTCATCGGTCTGCCGGTTGTTGAACTCGTCTTGCTGATTAAACTGCACGGCATTGTTGGCGCCCTGCCAACCATATTACTCGTTTTGCTGACGGGTATTGCGGGTGCCTCGCTGGTTCGACGACAGGGCATTAACATTCTTTCGAAAATCCAGAAGGAACTGAACATCGGCAATCTCCCCGCCCCGCAGATGATGGATGGCGTCATGATTCTGATTGCCGGTGCCCTATTGGTTACCCCGGGGCTCATCACCGACTTCGTCGGTTTTGCCCTGCTGATCCCGTTTGTTCGGGAACGCATCCGCTTCTGGCTTCGTAAAAAGCTGGAGGAAAAAATGCGCAACGGTTCGATCCAGGTGAATATGCGCCGGCCGAATGACTTCCAGTGATTGGAAACTGAATGAGTTCAGATAAAACCATCCCACTCTGCATCGACCTGGACGGAACGCTCGTCAAACTTGATACCCTGCATCAGGCGCTCTTTCTTTTGCTTCGCCGCGACCCGTTGAGCATCCTCAAAATTCCGGGATGGATACAGAAGGGCAAAGCCCACCTTAAAGATCAGGTCATGCAACGGGTCGAACTGGATGCCTCGGTGCTTCCATACAATACTCAACTGCTTGACTGGCTAAAGAAAGAACATGCCAAGGGACGTAAACTGATTCTGGCAACGGCCTCGAACTATCGCACCGCCAATGCCGTTGCAGAATATCTCGGCATCTTTGATGAAGTGCTGGCCAGCAACGAAGAAACCAATCTGCGCCACAACCGGAAGCTTGATGCTATTGTGGATAAGTTTCCAACCTTTGGATACGCCGGCAACGATAAAGCCGACTTCCCCATCTGGGATGCCGCCGAAGAGGTTATTCTGGCCAATCCGTCCACCGAAGCAAAAAAAGGCTATGCCGTTCGTGCCAATCATATTTTCCTCGAACAGGCGCACTGCGGCCATTGCTTCATCAAAGCCATGCGCCCGCAGCAGTGGCTGAAAAACCTCCTGATCTTCGCCCCGATAATACTGGCCCATCGTTTTACAGACCTTGGAAGCCTGATCAAAACAGGCATCGCCTTTTTTGCCTTCAGCTTCGCCGCATCGTCTATCTATGTCCTGAACGATCTGTTCGACCTCAGTGCCGACCAGCATCACCCGCGCAAGCGGAAGCGCCCGTTTGCATCCGGCGACCTGCCCATTGCAACAGGCGCCATACTCATCCCGCTGCTGGTTGCCATCAGCCTGAGCCTGGGCCTGTTGCTGTCGCCCCCATTCCTACTCACTCTGCTGGTATATTATGTCATCACCACGGCCTATTCCTGGCGGGTAAAACAAATGCCGATTGCCGACGTGCTGACGCTGGCGGTGCTCTATTCCCTGCGTATTGTAGCCGGCTCTATTGCAACCGAAACTCCGGCATCGGTCTGGTTCATTGAATTTTCCATCTTCCTTTTCCTCAGTCTGGCCCTGGTTAAACGTACCTCGGAACTGAAAGAGATCAAGCAAGCCGGCGCAGAGCTGCAGAACCATCGCGAACGCGGCTACGAGATTGACGACCTCCCCCTGCTGCTCGGTTTCGGAACCGCAGCAGGCTACATTGCTGTTTTTGTTTTCACCATGTATCTGGGCAGCGACAAAGTCGTTGAGCTCTACACCTATCCCCGCCTGCTCTGGACTTTCTGCCCCCTGCTTCTTTATTGGATTACCCGCATCTGGCACCTGGCCTGGCGCGGCCAGATGGATGACGATCCGCTGGCCTTCGCGGCAAAAGATTCGCAAACCTATGTGGTCGGAGCCATCGGCGTGGCCGCCTTGCTTTATGCCATTTAAAATACGGAGAGAATAGTATGACCAAACCCGCAGTTGATCTCATCATCGTTGGTTCCATTGGAATCGACGACATTGAAACCCCATCCGAAAAACGCGAAGGCATCCTTGGTGGCTCCGTGAGCTACGCCTGCGCGGCAGCCTCCTTTTTCTCGCACACCGGCATGGTCGGTGTGGTCGGTACCGATTTCCCGCAGGAATTCCGCGACACCTGGAGCGATATGAGCATCGACCTCGAAGGACTCCAGATGGTCGAAGGAAAAACCTTTCGTTGGGGCGGCGCCTACCATGAAAACATGGATAATCGCGATACACTTTTCACGGATCTCGGCGTATTCGAAACCTTCTCCCCCGAACTGCCGGAAGATTACAAAGAAGCGCCTTACCTCTTTCTCGGCAACATACACCCCGCCCTGCAGCTCAATGTGCTGGAACAGGTTCACGACCCGAAGTTTGTGTTGATCGACACCATGGATCTCTGGATCAATATTGCCAAAGACGACCTGACAGCAGTTATCGGGAAATGCCACATGCTGACACTCAATGAATCTGAAGCGCAACTCTACACCGGCGAACATTCCCTCACCCAGGCGGCCAAACAGCTGCTCGAACTCGGGCCGGAATATGTGCTGATCAAAAAAGGCGGAAACGGCTCTATGCTCTTCACTAAAGAAGATATTTTCCTGCTGCACGCCTATCCGCTCGACAGCTTCAAAGATCCGACCGGTGCCGGCGACACCTTTGCAGGAGGCTTGATGGGCGCGCTGTGCGCTTCCGGAAAAACGGACAAAGAAGCCATTCGGGAAGCAATGGTTTACGGCTCGATTACCGCCTCTTTCGGCGTCGAAGAATTCAGCTTGGAACGCCTGACCCGGCTTGACCGGGATGAAATCGAAATACGGGTTGCAGAGTTCAAAGAGATGTGCAGAATATAAAAGTGTATGAATGCAAAAGAGTACACGCTTCAGTTTGAACTGCGCGATGACTATCTCTACGCTCATCTGGAAGGTAAGGATAGTTTCTCGGCCGGTATTGAATACTGGACCCGGATCGCCAACAAAGTCAGAGACCTTGAATTGACCAAAGTGCTGGTGCACGAAAACCTGGTTGGTGAAATTTCAGAGGGTGAAATATTTGAAATTGTACAGGATGTACTTCCTGTCAGCACAGGTATTCATATTGCGCTGTTCGATGAGCAAGTCGGCAACTCAGAGCTCAACGAGCTTGGTGTGCTAATGGCACAGAACCGGGGCATCGACATTGAGATCTTCCAATCTCTGGAAGCTGCAGAAAAGTGGATAAAGGAAACTTAGAGCAGCGACAGCGCATCCACATCCACCGATAGCGATACACCTTTAGGAACTCGAAACGTTGCCTGAACATGGCGAATCGGCTTGGTCATTTTCACGGTATGCTCACAGCGCAGCATAATCTGATAGCGCCACAGCCCTTTCGCCCGCGCCAGCGGAGCCGGCATCGGCGGCGCATAACACACCGACTCCGGCAGAACTTTTTCCAACCGTTGGAAAAAATGATCCGCCGCAGTCATCACATCAATTTCGGATTCGCCTTTAAACGTGAGTAGTACGAGGTGTGAAAACGGCGGATAGGCCAGTTCATTTCGGAACTCCAGATCCTGCGAGCAGAAGCCTTCATAATCCAGACTGCGCGCCGCCTGAATGGCCGGATGGTGCGGCGTGTAGGCCTGAACAATTACCTCGCCCGCTTTTTCGCCGCGCCCGGCCCGGCCCGCCACCTGGGTCAGCAGCTGAAAGGTTCGTTCGCCCGCCCTGAAGTCCGGCACGTGCAGCGACATATCTGCATGCAGCACGCCAACCAAAGTCACATTCGGAAAGTCGAGCCCTTTGGCAATCATCTGCGTTCCCAGCAGAATATCAATTTTACCGGTCCTGAATTTATCCAGCACCGTCCGATACGAATCCTTCTTGCGCATCGTGTCCGAGTCCATCCGCGCCACCCGCGCATTCGGACAGATCTTCGTCAGGACCTCTTCAATTTTCTCGGTGCCCATACCGGCATATTTAAAATCGGGGTCTTTGCAGTCGGGACATCGCTCCGGGACCTTTTCTTCCGCCCCGCAAATGTGGCAGAGCAATTTATGCTCCCGCTTGTGATAGGTCATCGAAACACTGCACTCAGCACATTCGGCCACATAGCCGCAATTTTCGCATTGGAGCGACGACGAAAATCCTCGCCGGTTCAGAAAGAGAATCACCTGCTCATTACGGTCCAGCCGATCGTAAATGCCCTCCACCAGCTCTCTCGAAAAAATCTGCGGGCGGCCGTCGCGTTCCTTTTCAACCACCATGTCCACCACCCGCATCAGCGGCATCGATCGATCATCCACGCGCAGCAACATTTCCGCCAATTGATATCGTCCATCTTTAACATTTTTGAACGACTCCAACGCGGGAGTAGCAGAGCCCAGCACCACGCAGCATTTTTCCAAATGCCCGCGCATCACCGCCACATCGCGCGCATTATAGCGCGGCGATTCATCCTGCTTGTAGGTCGGTTCGTGCTCTTCATCCACCACGATCAAGCCCACGTTTTCAACCGGCGCAAAAAGGGCCGAGCGCGCACCGATGGCAATCTGAGCTTCGCCGTTCCGAATCCGATGCCACTCGTCGTGCCGCTCACCATCAGACAAGCTTGAGTGCAGCACCGCCACACATTCACCGAATCGCGAACGGAAGCGATCCACCGTCTGCGGAGTCAGCGCAATCTCCGGCACCAGCACAATCGCCCCCTGCCCCTTGTCCAACGCATGCTGCAGCGCCTGCAGATAAACCTCGGTCTTACCGCTTCCCGTCACTCCGTGTAGCAAAACCGTCCCCGGTTTTTCCTGATCCATCGACGCATTGATAATATCAAGCGCCGTCTGCTGCTCCGCCATCAAATCAAACGGCTTCGTACGCAGCAGCTCCATCCCGGCATGCGGATCGCGCTGAACCGTCTCTTCCGAAATCGTCACCAGCCCATTTTTCTCCAGCGTTTTAATCGGCGACTCCGAGCACCCCGCCCGCTCCTTCAGCTCCGAAATCGTCATCGCCCCATGCGCTTCCAGCGTTTGGAAAACCAGCAGTTGCTTACCCTTTAACGTAAACGCGACGCCCTCGTCGCGTTCCCGCACGCACAGCTCTTCGCCCGGACGCGACGAGGGCGTGGCGTCTACATTCAGCGAAACAAACAGCTGCTTCTTATGCCGGGCGCCGCGTTTGCGGACCGCGCTGGGCAGGACGGTACGGACGGCCTGCTCGATCGGTGCGCAGTAGTAGTCGGCAATCCAATAGGCGAGCTTCATGATCTCATCGGGAATCAGCGGTTTATCGCCCACCACACCCTTGATCTCTTTAAGCTTATCCGCAAATGCTGAAAAATTGGCCAGCCCCACCACAAACCCACGCAGCTCGCGCGAGTGAAAAGGCACATTCACCTGCGAGCCGACCTTGATCGACGACTGCAAATGCGCCGGAATCCGGTAGTCGAACTCCCGGTCCAGCGATATTTCCACCACGACTTTTGCAATTGTTGCCATAAGCCGACCAATGTAGTTTCCAAACATTGGAAAGGCACGAAAAAAGCGGATACGCTATAATGAAGATGTGATTGTGCACGCCCCCTCACAGCTTCTGAAGCTCGGGAGAGCGGTTTTAGGCGCTATCCGCTTTAGCGGAACCGTGGAATGAGGTTGGTGTCCTGAGACTCAATGGACGTTTTAATGATGATGGATGCTCCGGGCTGAATGGTGTCCGGCTGAACCATCAGCTTCAACTGCCACCGGTCATCGGCCAGTCGCTTTATGACAACCGATCCCTCGCCCTTTGCCAGCTTTGCAGAAAAAACTTCAAACGTACGACCATCCCCGCTACGCAGCATGACGAGGCGTTCGGTTTCTTTGGCAGGCCGGCCGGTGAACTGAATTTTTTCGGGCACGATCTGGATGATAGGCTTCACAGTTCCAATCACTGGAACATTCACGGTCCCGGATGAAAAGTGGAGCTGAATCTGGCCGTTAATTTTTCCAGGCTGAAGCTCTTCGGTTGTACTGAGTTCAATGGACCAGCTGCGGCGCTGTTCCGGATTCTCGGATGCAGAATCATCGCCCCCATCTACAACATGTGCCTGAACGCCCGTTATCGTTGATTCAACCGATTGGAATTCGACCACCCTATCGAGCAAGTTGGTGGCGCTGATCGTTTCAGACACGATACTGTCGGGCATAAGGTTTCCCAGGCGAATCCATCGTGGAGAAAATTCGACCGGCTTCAATAGGGTCCCCACTATTTTCAATTCAAAGTAAGGGTTTTTCCGATCATTGGAAGCGATGAGAATTTGCTTGTCCTGTTTTCCATAACGGTTGCGGGTAGTGAAGATAGACGTACATACCGCATTCGAACCGGGAAGAATCTTCATCGGGATGATAGTGGACTCCACCCCGCAGCAATTCTTGATCTTTGATATCTGAACAGGGCTGTCGCCCCGGTTCCAGAGGATGAACTCGCGCATGACCTTTTCCTGACCAATCACCGTTCCAAAATCATACTTAGGCGAGTCGCAGTGCAGCCGAGGTGCTGCCAAAGAAGGAAGCGCTGCCAGCCACAAAGACCAGAACAGCAAGACAGGATTATGGGGTGACCGGATCATTTTTTATACTTCACTTTTCACAATGTAGAACATGCGTCCCGCTTGTTTCCTCGGTAGCAAGCAAGCGGGACGCTTACTCTACTTTCCCAGTTATTCAGGGCCTTCCTCGGTTATCACATCGCATCTTTCGTGTCTTATCGGGCATCCATTTTAGCGATAGCCATTTTGGCGGCTCCTGCAATTTGCTGGTTGTCAGCCAGCAGATACGACTCCAGCAATTCGCGGTCGTCGGAAGTGCCTACCTCCCCCAACGTCACAATTGCCGCTGAACGCAACAGCACCGTCTCCCCGGTCTGCGCCAG
>JAROBA010000073.1 GCA_029432815.1 Pontiellaceae bacterium B1224
TGTCTAGTATCTAGACACTGTAAAGTTCAAAAAAGAGAACCTGTCGAGTGATTCGCTCAGGTTCTCAGCTGTTTCCACGGATTTCAGTTACACCCTAAGCAGTACGGCTCCCGCCAGACCGAACAAGCCGGCGATGATCACCGATATAATTACGTTTAGAAACAGGTTGGGGCTGACGGGGCGACGGTTCGGTTCGGCAACATCAATGATTTCAACCGGATTGCGCGACACTTCCAACGAAATGACTTCCTGACGGTGCTTCGTCTTCAGCTGATTGTATATGAAACGTTCGGTTTCCAGGTCAGCCTGCGCCCTACGAAATGGGCGGTACTTATCACTTTGTAATTCAATGGTCGCTGAACGGATATCAGCCAGCCTTTGATCCAGAATTTCAAAATTATTTTTTGCAATCTTGCGCTCGGTCTCCAGCCCCTTGCGGAGCGACTGCAATTGCTCTCCCAACACCACTTCGATCGCATCTTTCTGCAGGGAGTATCGATTTATCTCCTTAGGATCAGCACTGGAATCGGCCTTCAGCATATTTAGCTGAAGCGAAACGTCCTGAAACTGCTGCAAGGTTTTCACAACCGTCGGATCAAATGTAATGTAAGCGGCCTGCTCAGGAGCGTCTTTCCCCTCCAGATCCTTTAAGACCTGTAGCAACCCATCCTTTTCCAGGATTTCCTTCTGCGCCAGCAGACGATCCCCTTCGAGTTGCTGCAGTCTCACATCTTCAACCGTCGCGCTTTCCACAGGGGAAATATCGAGTTCTACACTGAGTTTCTCAATCTGTGCTTCCGCCGCTTTAACACGTTTAAGCTGTTCCTTGAGAGCCTCTCCAATCTTGTCTATTGAAGTGCGCGCATCTTTGATGGCTGAATCAAGTCGGTAATCCCGATAGGTTTCCGCAAGTTCATTTGCGATGTCGGCGGCTTCGTCGGGCCTATCGCGCTTAACGCTAATGACCATCAGCGAGGTGTCGCGTTGCTGAAAAACCGCAACACTGTTTCGTAGAATTTTCAGCGCAACCTCTCGCGGCAGTTTTTCCCCATTGTGCCCCCATTCCTGTTGCAGGTTTAGGCGATTGATCACTTCGTAGAGGATGGGGTTCGACTGGATTATTTCAAACTGGGTTCTCTGGAAAAAGGGATTATATGCGGTGTAGTAAGATTCCTGCTCAGAAAATGGATCAATTTCCGGCGCGTCTCCCGAAACAGAAATGCGCGCCGACGAACTGTAGATATTGGGCAGCATCAAGGTATATACCGTTGCTGCCAACACAATGACCGGAGCCAGAGCAAGCAGGCATCCCCCCAGAACAGCCATTCCTTTTTTCATCCATCCCCCTATCGCAAAAGAACTACTCTGGTGTTTTTTCCAGACATTGGAAAATGACTGCGGCCAGATCGGCCACATTAATGGGCTTGGTTATATAACAGTCCATCCCTCCCTGCAGGCAGCGCTCGCGGTCGCCGCTTAAGGCATGGGCGGTCATGGCAACGATGGGCATGCGGCGCAGCTTTTGTTCCGCTTCAATTTTGCGGATGGCGGCCGTTGTTTCGAGCCCGTCCATTTTAGGCATCTGCACATCCATCAGCACAAAATTGAAGGTGGCCTTGACCAGACATTCGATGGCTTCTTCTCCATCGCCTACCGCTTCGGCTTCGATTCCCATCTTCTGCAGCGTTCGCAAAGCCACGGTTTGGTTCACCCGGTTGTCTTCAACAACCAGCGCGCGTACAACCGAGCCATATTGTTTAATGCGTGTTCGCGTTTCAAGTAGAATATCCTGCGTGGCCGTATGATCGTCCTCCTTGGCCCCGCGCGTCCCGCCTGCATCAAACTCAAATGAGGTCTGGCCGTTCTTCGCCCGCTGCAAATCAACCGGAATCTCAAACCAGAACAGCGACCCTTTCCCCAGCCTGCTGGTTGCGCCGATTTCTCCGCCCATAATTTCGACCAGCTGTTTGCAGATGGTGAGTCCCAGTCCGGTTCCACCGTATTTGCGGGATGTGGAAGCATCCTGCTGCTGGAATGCCGTGAAAATATTCGGCAGCTGTTCCGGCTCGATACCAATCCCGGTATCATGAATCTCGAAACGAAGATGGATATGGTCGGCATGGTCGTCGGCCAGCTGCACATGCAACGCAACCTGGCCTTCGGCGGTGAACTTTATGGCATTGCCCAGTAGATTCGTCAGAATCTGGCGTAGACGCCCAACATCCCCGCACAGCTTATCCGGTGCGGCCGCATCGACTTCCACAATCAGATCGATCCCCTTCTTCTGTGCCTGAAGGGCCAGAATCGCCCAGAGATCATCAAGCACATTTTTCAGATCAAAGTCACGGATTTCAACATCGAGCTGTCCCGCCTCGATTTTAGAGAAGTCGAGGATATCGTTCACGATCGTCAGCAGTGCTTTGCCGCTTCGCTGAATGGTATTCGCCAAGTCAAGCTGATCCTGGCTGAGGTCGGAATCGATCAGCAGATTGGTTACGCCGATGATCCCGTTCATCGGCGTGCGGATTTCATGGCTCATGTTGGCGAGAAATTCGCTCTTCGCAATATTGGCCGACTGCGCTTCCAGGGCGAGTGTATTGGCGCGGGAAATGGAATCCTGCAGCTGAATGTTCGCCTCCTGCAGCTTGGCTTTCGCATCTTCCGTATCCTCGTTCATACTCAACAGAATCGCTATGTCGGCATCGCGGTCGGAATCGGATTTCCGCTCGCGAATCAAGTGACGCAACGAACGGTTCTGCATCAGCAGAACCGCCACAATGAGCAACGCGATGATCAACAACAGAGCTATGAATACAAGTACCATTTATTCCAATCATTGGAGGGCCTCGGCCCTCCTTTTATCCATCTATTGCAAAAACTGATCAATGGTGCGATCTATTCTTTCAATCGTGCGGCTACGCCCGAGCACGGCCAGCAGCGGAAACAGGTCCGGACCGGATTGAATGCCGGAAACGGCAATACGCACCGGAGCCATCACGGCACCGAAACCGAGGCCGGATGTTTCCACGAAATCGTGCAGTGCTTTATCGGTGGTGGCTTCGTTGAAAACTTCCAGACTCTGGAAAATTTCTTTCACCTGATTCAGCACCTCAACCACGCCGTCTTTCTGAAGTTTTTTGCGTACCGCCTTTTCGTCGTACTCAAAATCTTCCGTAAAGAAATATCCAACCATTGGAACAATGTCGGCCACGGTTTTAACGCGCTCCCGAACCAGGCCGAATACTTTTTCCGCATATTCCGGCTCGGCATCAATGCCCGCTGTTTCCAATGCCTGGAAAGCGATGGCATCGAACTCTTCCCGCGAAAGCTTGAGCATATATTCGCCGTTCATCCAGGTGAGTTTTCTCAAATCAACCTGTGCGGCGGACGACTGACAGCGTTCGAGCGTGAAGGCCTCGATCATTTCTTTGCGGGTCATCACTTCGCGGTCATCGCCGGGCGACCAGCCGAGCAGCGCCAGATAGTTGAAGAGCGCGTCGCCGAGAAATCCTTTATCGCGGAAGTCGCCCACGAAGGCATCGCCATCGCGCTTGGAATAGGGTTTGCCCTGCGCGTTTACAATCATTGGAAGGTGCGCAAAGTTCGGAACATCGGCCCCGAGCGCTTTGTAGAGCGCAATGTGACGGAAGGTATTTTCCACGTGGTCGTCGCCGCGAATGACGTGCGTGATGCCCTGCTCAATATCGTCGAGCACATTGGCCAGATGAAAAACCGGTGTGCCGTTGGAGCGGACAATCACGAAGTCCTGCATATTTTCGGCCTTCTTGGTCATCTCGCCTTTAATGCCGTCTACAAACGAGGAGTCGGTGCCGGGCATTTTAAAAATGACACACTCGCCCTGGCCGGTTCCGCCCTTATCTTCTTTATACGCCAGTCCTTTGGCGAGCAGCATTTCAGCGGCCTCCAGATGGGCCTGCTGCCGCGTGGTCTGATAGAGGGGTTCACCGTCTATGTCGAGCCCGAACCAGTCCATGGCATCCAGCAGGGCCTTGATGGCTTCCGGCGTGGAGCGCTCAATATCGGTGTCTTCAACACGGAGCAGAAACTCGCCGCCCATGTGCCGGGCAAACAGCCAGTTATAAATCGCGGCGCGCATGTTGCCAATGTGAACATTGCCGGTCGGGCTCGGCGCAAAACGGGTACGTACTTTCACTGCATATCTCCTTCTGCGTGATTTGCGAAACGTGAGCCGTGATTCCTGCTGATTCACGCCTCACGGCTCAATCGTCACACAATTGTTCTTCCCAAATATAATCCGGACCAATAGATTCAGTCTTCTTTTAAACAGAACGCGGAGGCTACCCCATGAGAGCACATGATGTAAAAGAAATCCTGATCGATAAAGCCGAGATTGCCACACGGGTGGATTCGCTGGTGGACGAAATAATTTCCAACGGACAACCGGACCGGCTGGTCGTGATCGGGATTCTTAAGGGTAGCTTTATGTTTTTTGCCGACCTGATGCGCAGCTTCTACCGGCACAATGCTCACCCGCATATCGATTTCATGACCGTTTCCAGTTATGGAGCCGGCACGACCTCTTCCGGCACCGTCCAGATTATTCACGACATCCGGGAAAACCTGACCGATGCCGACGTGCTGCTGGTGGACGATATTCTCGACAGCGGCCGCACGCTGGCTTTCACCAAAAAACTGATGATGGAACGCGGCGCAAAATCAGTTGCCTCGTGCGTACTGCTGGATAAAAAGACCAACCGGGCGGTTGAGTTTGAGGCCGACTATGCGGGCTTCGAGATCGATGACCTGTTTGTGGTCGGCTATGGCCTGGACTACGACAACCTCTACCGCGAACTCCCACACATCGCCAAAGTAAACTTCCGATAGTTGGAAGTTCTCCCGTTGCCGATTTTATAACGACGCCGGCACCAAAACTTCCCTTCGAAAGCTGCCCAACAGCCAAGCGATCTGCCACCTCAACCAATACGTACGTATCGATTGACGAATATCGACCTAAACGGTACTGTTTCGCGAATTATGGAGATTTTTTGATGAGTCAATTGGAACGCAAAACGGCCGGTGTCCCTACACTGAAGCGTCTTCCGCTTTATCTGAGGTTGCTGCGCAAGATGAAAGAGGATGGCGAGGAATACGCCTCAGGAACCGTCGTGGCAAAAGAACTCGGGCTCGACCCGATTGTGGTCCGCAAAGATCTGGCTATTACCGGTGCCGTCGGACGCCCCCGTCTGGGATTCCCGATGGATGAAATCATTGAGGCCATCGAAGAGTTTCTAGGCTGGTCCAACACATCCGATGCCTTTTTAGTTGGAGTGGGCAGTCTGGGACGAGCCCTGCTTGGATACCAGGGTTTTGAACAGCACGGTATGCACATTGCTGCGGCCTTCGACAGCAATCCCGCCATTATCGGCACGGTGGTTCACGGAAAAACCATACTGGATATCGCAAAAATGCCAGAGCTGGCTAAACGTATGCACGTTCGAATCGGTATTCTTACCGTCACAGCATCGGTGGCACAAGGCGTGGCCGACTCCATGATCGAAGGCGGCATCCGCGCCATCTGGAACTTCACCCCCACCAACCTCGACGTCCCCGACCACGTCATCCTCCAGCGCGAAGAACTCGCCTCCTCCCTCGCCGTCCTCTCCCACCGCCTCCTGGTGGAAAGCAGTATCTGATCAAACGTATGCGTCTTTGTCGGCGACCGTGTAAATAGAAACACCCCACAATACAAATTGCAGGGCCATACAAAAATACTCAATTCAAACCTGATAAAAACCGTTCGCTAAACTACTTAAATATCTGACCTATTATCCTAGATCTGGAAAAAAAGATAAAGGAAACGGTGTTTTATTCAATGATAACTGCATCACATCAAAATCATATTCCACACCCACAGGGTTCGTCCTTTGCCTTCCTTTATTTTCATCCTTCGGGTAACCGATTTCACCACATCCACTGTACTTATAAAGTCTAAAAAAAGGAAGATTCATCTGAGGTTTTAAACCTTATGACTGCTACAATCTTATCCATTCCCAAATTTAGAATTATCTAAAAAAGATCAATTGTTTCTTTTAAATTTATTACAGCAGGATGTGTATCAAATGAGCTGACTAGAGAGCTATTGCGAAACGTCCCGAATGCCATAACGAATGAACACGGATGTATTTATCAAATTAGAAGGTAGCTTTACACGAAGGCTCCATTTAGAAGGTTCAACTTCATTTTGCTCTTCGATATTCCAATCAACGTTGTCAACCCGCCATACATTATTTGAATGAATTAAAATAGCCGGAGGAAGCCAGTCATCTGACAGGAGATCCTCCCTGATCTCAATATAGGGATTAATAAAGTGGTCTCCCCCCCGCAGGTTCAGATTTATATATCCCTTCTGCCCCTGCGCCTGAAACGAAAATAGTTTCTCATTATCCGATTGATTTGGGACTAGGCAGTACGCATATTCCACTAGATTCGGAACGCCGTCATGATCTGGATCGGAAGGTTTTCCTATTACAGCCTCATTGGTTTCTCCAAGAAAAAATTCTGAGATCCATATGTCATAGTCACTGGGAGGGATATGTCCGCGCAGTACCAGTACCCATTCGGTGGTATTATCCGGCACAATGAAGGCCATGTTGCCTCCTAGACTAGTAACTGTCCCATTCAACAGTCGCGCATTAGTTCTCGCATCAATCCAGATGGAATCATATTCACCGGGTGCAAGGTTCAGATTGAACGAACCGCCATCCTCCTTGTAAACAAGATACTGCTTTCCGACCTCAGCCAAACAATAGCAGGTGTCGCCGGAAACAATATCGCTGAGCAGACCGTCTTGGGGTGTCATACTATAGAATTCAAGATCCTCAGTCATGATATAGCAGAGATAATCGATCCTATTTTTCGCATCGCCCCATTCGAAAATCGAGGAAGAGCCAGCACCTTCAGAATGGCCTAACCAGCAGAAAGATCCACCTCCTGTCGTAACTGCCCATGCGTTTCGGTGGATCTGCTCTTCCTTCGCGCCCCAAAACCACCGCCACAGTCCATTTCCCTCCGACATGTAGACTGGTTTTTCTTCATATGAAGCCACTGTGGTCAGATGATGCGTCCATGGTTCATGGTTCCCCGGAGTAGAGGCATCTTGAACATGATTCTCAATATTCGCAAAAGAGTACCTTGAATCATTAAAGTTATTGCCATCTTCGGTTCCAGGGCCAAAATCCGGGTATCGGTCATGATAACTGCGCAGATGCAACCACGGGTCATACTGTTCCAGCAGATCCGCCCACACCAACTCAGGACCATCGCCCCGCGTCTCCCAAGTATAGTTCCAAGTCAACATAGCAAACGGGGCATAGCGTGCGCACATGTATTTGACATAGAACTCCTGTTCGGCGGAGGACATGCGATGAAACCGGGGTCCATCGGTACGCCCATCAAACCCCTGATGGCCAAGCATGCCTATGTCGTGATTGTTCAACCATGCCACATGTTCATCTACTCCACGACACACCTGAAAATTCATGGAAATCGAAGGAGTTGTAGTCGAAAAAAGCAGTGCCTTTGGATCGGTTTCTGGGACATCGGCGAATTTCCATGCCCCATCGTCATACCACGAAGAGGGAAACAAATAGATCTGAAGATGGTTGTAGCCCTCATCGATGAACTGCTGGTACACATTGGTGGCAGTCCAGCTAATGTCGTGATGGAATAGGCCCTCGTAATAGAGGTGATAAGATTTTAAGAAAACTGGTTCCGTTCCGTTGTAAGCAAACCAATGAGGATTATCCTGATATGCTTGAATAACTCCTTTTCCCGCCCCATTCGACACACACAAAAAACTGCCCGAACCACCAGAAGTGCCATCTGTCCAGGAGAAGGTATAATTCCATGAGCCAATCTCGTCAGGCATGAACCTGAGCTTCCAAATGCTCCCTGAGTTGAAGTCACCTCCCCCACTCCCGTCCCCGTCAAAGAATCCTCTCCACAAAATATTGGATCCAGACGGTGCCGTAAAAACGGCTTCAAGTTCCACTTCTGTAAACTTGTTAGTGTAGGAATTAGTATTACTGATGCTGGTCTCAAACACCCTATATAAGGGGACATCTCCCCCTGAAATATGACATAAAAAAAATACAACAAATAATCCAGCACCTGCTTTTACCTGGCTAAACATTGCTATTCGCCCCTCACCGTTAAAGTATACATTAAAATCAAAAAGGGATGCCCTTTCTCACTTCTGAACATTCCCTTGTAAAATCTTTACACGCAAAACTATACGCTTTCGCATATGTGATCTCTAGCATCAAGCGAGATGCAGCGCGATTCTTAAAAGCATTCAATTTCGTGCGACATAGCCAGTATATCAAGAACCCGCTCCCATAAAACTTTATGGATTACGGTAAAACGAAATCTGCGCCGATCTTTTTCAACTTACACCATCACCATTTATCTGGATCCGGGAATGCAATGAAGGAAACGGTCTTTTATTCAATGATAACCGTATCAAATTCAAATCACGTTGCACACCCACAGGATTCGCCTTTTGGTTTCCTTCATTTTCACCCTTCGAATGGCTGCTTACACAACACCCGCTGCGCTTTTAAAGTCTGGAATCAGGCAACTACATCTGCGATTCTGATATCTTATGGTGGGTGTAACTGAAATCCGTGGAAACAGCTGAGAACCTGAGCGAATCACTCGACAGGTTCTCTTTTTTGAACGTTACAGTGTCTAGATACTAGAC
>JAROBA010000074.1 GCA_029432815.1 Pontiellaceae bacterium B1224
CGCCTTTTTCGTTTCACAAACCGGTTGCCGCCGGATAATTGGCAGGCCCGCAGAAAATTGGGCCTGTGTCTGGGTGCTAACTCCGACAGACTGCTCGATGGCAATGAGATGGGACAATATGCAAACGGGGCAACGGGAGCCGGCATTCTGGCCACCCTGGAGTTTGTTGCGGATGATACGGAGTTTAGTTTCCTGATTGAGCATATCGAAAAAGATGGGACGGATATGGATAAACTTATTCTCAATGCCGTCGCAGTGCATCGGATTGATGACCCGGCCGATGCCTTTAACGACTGGCTGTCGTCGCATGGATTAAGCGGTGATAATGCATTGCCGAATGCAGATATTGAACCGGATGGGTTTGATAATCTCATGGAATATGCTTTGGGCGGAAATCCTACGAACGACGATTCCACCTCGATTGCGCCGCACGTCTACTTCGCTCATGATTCCGGGGTGGATTATTTCTATCATGTTCACAACAGGAACACCGACCCGACCCTGACGTTTACGCTCGGCACAACGGAAGATTTGACAGTGCCGACGGATAGCGACGATGTCTTTATCATCGGTGAATCTTCAGAATCGGGTGGCTTTAAAACGGTAACCAACCGCACCGAGGCTTCTTCAGACAGTAAATTTATCAAACTGGAAGTTACTCAATAGAACTGGTAAAAAAAACGGGGTGCCCGTTGAATCTCCGGGACTGCCTGATTGACTAGGTAGACCGCTCTCAGTTCATAGAGTATATATTAATGGTTAGTAGAAAAAAGAGGTGGGCCGGATGCCTGAATGCCTTCTAAAAGCTCAACTCAACCCTATTTGCATACGTATAAAAAAATGGAGTCACAGTCTAATGATAAAAATCCTATTCAGATCGATCCTTCTGGCGTGCAGCATCGCACTGCCTCTCTCTTCGTTTGCAGCACCCATCACCTGGGGTCCGGCAACAGATGTTTCTGCTGCATCGGATGTTTCAACCACAGGCGATCTCGTCGAGGCCTTCAACGCGGGGGCGAACGGCGTTGCGAACCAGACCGTGAACGGCGTGCTCTTTGTCGGCACCGGGGTGCTCTTAAACCAGAGTAACGGCGCGGACGCATTTTCCGGCAACACGGGTGATACGGCATATAACACGCTGCTGAGTAACATCGACTATGGCGGTGGAGATGCCCTTGTTTCACTACAAGTAGGCAACGGCAATTTAACACCCGCCAGCTCGTATGAAATTCAGGTGTGGTTTGTAGACACACGTAATACGCGCCAAACACCGGTTGGAGACGGAGAAACTCCCAACAACACGGTAACTTTGTCAGGAAACCCCGGCCAATTCGCCATCGGTAACTTTACGGCTGATGGAACCTCGCAGACAATTACGTTGGAATCTCCAGGGTTTGGAAATGCCCATATCACGGCCTATCAGATCCGTACGGCCGGACCGCTGCCCGATCCCGATGTACCAACCGGCTTAGTTGCAACAAACGGCTTTACCGATGAAATCATGCTGGACTGGAATGACAATGAACAGGGCTACGCCTTCTCGAACTTTATCGTCAAGCGTTCACTGACTTCCGGCGGTCCTTACACTGAAATTCCGGGAGCTACTCCAACGAAAAGTGAATACATCGACACCGGCCTGACCACGGGCCAAACCTATTATTATGTGGTCAGCACGGTAAACGGGGACGGAGTGGAATCAGCCGATTCTGCCGAAACCTCAGCGACCGCCCAGATATTTGTTCCTGCCGCTCCTACCGTCCCGACGGGACTGAATGTGCGTCCGGGAAATTCGCGGACTTTTTTGGGATGGAATGAAAATACACAAATGGGCTTTAAAGAGTTTCGTGTAAAACGGTCGGAAGATTCCGGCGGGCCCTATACCCAAATCACCAGTACGACCAATACCTACTTTACAGACACATCCGCAGTGAACGAAACGACCTATTATTATGTGGTTACTGCGGTCAATGTTGACGATGTCGAGTCCACACCCTGTGCCGAGCAGTCGGCCACGCCTTCAGTCGATGCCGTTCCGCCCAACTTTCTCTTTATCATTGCCGACGACATGGACACCTATGCCGTGAATGCCTACCGGAAAACCGAGCCGGCCGAAACTGATGCTTCCGGAAACTTCTATGCCATTGATACGCCCAACATCGACCGGCTGGCTGCGGAAGGCATGATGTTTCATCAGGCCCGCCTGATGGG
Source organism: Pontiellaceae bacterium B1224 (assembly GCA_029432815.1). GTDB lineage: Bacteria > Verrucomicrobiota > Kiritimatiellia > Kiritimatiellales > Pontiellaceae > Pontiella. The sequence goes on from JAROBA010000074.1 coordinate 2,209, forward strand.
AGCCAACAGCGGCGCCGTCTGCACACCTTCCCGCACCACGATCATGAGCGGAAAAAGCACGTGGGAACGTACGTCCGGCGTAACCGCCGCCACCACCTTCCCCGGCATCTTCAACCGCGGCAAACGTACGGGACAGGTCGACCTGCCGCACGCCACCTACCGCACCTGTAAGAATGGCAACAGCTATGCAGTCGCAAATGCGGAATTCACCGTCGTGCATGATGCCACCAAACGCGGAAACACCGACGACAACGGCAGCGAATGGCACGGCGACTGGGGCGAGGATTATATCGAAGACTGGAACACGAATCACCGCACCAACGACACCCCGTTCCTGATCTACCTCGGATTCTCCCACCCGCACGATACGCGTATGGCACGGGAAAACCCCGACCTGACCGGTCGCTACGGCTGCATCAATACGACCACACCGGCCAGCCTTGTGGTCAACCCGAATGCGCCGCCCCTCCCTTACAACCATCTTTCCTGCACGCCCGCCACCTATCCGGCCCATCCGTTCGACCATGGCGATCTCAATGTGCGCGACGAGAATACGGTGGCAGGCATGCTTCAATACCGCACGGAAGCTGTCGTGCGTAACGAGATCGGCCGCAATTTTGCCTGCGTCGATTGGATCGACCAGCAGATCGGCCGCGTCTTGGAACGCCTGGATGATCCGAATGGTGATGGCGACACTTCCGATAGTGTGATGGACAACACCTATATTGTATTCACTTCCGATCACGGTATTGCCATCGGCCGCCATGGCCTGCAGGGCAAGCAAAACCTTTATGAACACACGTGGCGCGTGCCGTATATCGTGCGCGGCCCCGGCATCGAACCCGGCTCGGAAAACTATGCACTGACCTACCTGCACGACACCTTCCCCACCTTCTGCGATCTGGCCGGTCTTGACCTTCCCGATACGATTGACGGCAACGATGGCCAGAGCTTCCGCGCCGTGCTGGAAGGCACCAGCGACACGCATCGCGATGTGCTTTACGGCCTCTATGCCGGCGGCGACAAACCCGGTATTCGGGCAATTACTGATGGACGTTTCAAGCTGATGAAATATGACGTCGACAACAATGGCACTCAGGTGACCCAGTTATTCGACCTGCAGGAAAATCCGTTCGAACTCCTGCCCGAGCATGGTGTCCCCAACCTGGCCACCCAGCCGGCCTACGCCTTGATCCGCCAGCAGCTGGAAGAGCGCCTGCTCGAAAAACGGATTGAATATGCCGACCCCTATGCCTTCCTCGGCGACCGTACCCTGCTGCGTTTTGAAAACACACTGGCCGATCGCTTCCCCTTCGGGAACGATGGAACTGCACCAAACGAAGCATCCTATTCCAGCGATGTGCCGAACAATGCAGACTATGTAGTTGGCGAAACGAATACATGGTCCCTGGATCTGGAGCAGGATCTTCAACAATATGTGGAGGTTCCGGATGGTTCCGGACTCTCCTTCGGAGCAGCTCCCTACACCATTGAAGCGTGGGTCAAACTGGAAACCCTTCCGTCCGCAGACAATCAGGCCAGTGTCATGCCGGTTGTACAGAAGAAAGTAATCGGGGCGGCAGACTCCGAACTGGATTATATGTTCCTCGCTGCGGCCGGCAGCTTCGGGGATGCAGCAACCTACTCGAATCTGGCATTGCGCGTTGGATCGACCATTATCACCTCGACCCTCGCCATACCCGATACGGAATGGCATTACATCAGCGTGGCGCTCGACCCCGTGTCCGACACCGTTCGCTTCATGCTTGATGACCAGATCGACGAACAGTCAACCGCTGGAACAGGGACGGCGAACACCGGGCCGTTGGTCATCGGCGCCCACCTCAACAGTGCAAGCGCAGTCGACAGCTCCTTCGACGGACTCATCGATGAACTGAGCATCACCGATGGATTCCTCGCACTCGAAGAGCTCCAGCCCTTGGAAAGAATTCCCGAAGCCGGTCCCTTTGAATTCCAGTCGATGTCGGTGGTCTCCAATGCACTGTCAATGTCTGTTGAAACCGAATCGCTCTATCTCTACGACCTGGAATCCAAAGTCCATCTGGATGATCCGGAATGGAAGCTGGAGCAATCCTTTATTCAAGGTGGCACCACCTCCACCACCTTCAACCTTCCAATCTCTGGAACGGAGACCAGCACCTTTTACAGAGTGCGAACCCAAACCTACCGCAAGCCCTGATCTGTTTCGGATACGTGTAGAGCAAGAAGCAGGACGTCTGCGGAGCATATCTCAGACGTCCTGCCTGCCAATTGAATTGAGGAGATACCAATGCGCAGTAAAACAACCCTGATGATTCTGGCTCTTGGAGCCTTTCTTTCAGGAGTGAATGCCGAGCTTATTGTGAATGGCGGATTTGAAGCGCCGGCTCATACGGCGAACGATGGCACGAATCCGGATAACTGGTCGGTCTTTGAAACGACACTGGGCACCAACCCGATCATGTTGGACAGCTGTGGCAAACCGTGAGCACCGTGTCGGGCCAGAAATATACACTTGAGGTTTGGGCGGCAACCTTCTCGAATAACGCTCAAAATTCGAATGAAAATTTTCGAATCGATTTGCGGGACGGAACCGGAACCAATGGCACCGTACTGGCCTCTCTTGATTCTGCTGGATCATTAACGGGAACCTGGCAGCTTTTAACCACGAATGTAACGGCTGCTTCGGCTGCATTAACCATTCATATCAGCGACATTTCAGCGGCTCCGGCTGTGGACGGAAATGACATCGTTCTGGACGATGTCAGCTTTGCCGTATTTAAAGAACCAACCACGCTCCAAATGGGTTCCCCTTTTCAGGATGGCATGGTGCTGCAGCGCGACAAACCCCTCCACATTTGGGGCATGACCGATCCGACGAATTCCGTGTCGGTTACGATTAATGGAAATACAGCGGTTGGAGTCTCTGATGCGTCTGGAAGCTGGATGGTTGAACTGCCGGCCCTCTCTGCCGGCGGTCCGTATGAACTCGTGACCATCAGCGGAGACAATACCAACACGCTGACCGATGTACTGGTCGGCGATATCTGGATTGCATTCGGGCAGTCCAACATGATTCGTCCGCTGAGCGAGATGACCAACAAATAAACCTACATCACAGACATTTCCACCAACCGCATGATCCGATGCCTGGAAGTTGATCTGGATGCGGCTCTGACTCCTCAGAGCGAGGGCGGCATGACTTGGCGCGACAACTCCAACCCCGGAGGCTGGGGTTCGGTTGCGGCTGTGTTTGCCCATCAGATGCACGAAGGCAGCGGCGTGCCGACCGCCGTCATTCAATAGCGTCAATAATAGTAAAGTCGCCTGGCAATGGTTCCGCGAATCGCAGAATCAGCTCACAACCTTGAGCAATGCCTATGTGGCCGTAACAATCGACACAGGCCTTTCTGGCGACATCCATCCTTTGGACAAAGAGCCGATCGGCCAGCGACTCGCGCTGCTGGGCCGAAAGTATGCGCTCGGCGAAAACATCGAAGCACACGGTCCAATGTTTGGAAACATGGCTATTGCCGGAAACCAGGTGACCCTCGGCTTCAGCCATGCGGATGGCCTGACCACAGACGATGCCCTCGCCCCGGCCGGGTTTGAATTAGCTGGCGCGGATGAAGTTTGGTACGCCGCAACCAGTTCCTCGATTAGTGGCACGAATGTCACCATCAGCTCCTCGTCCGTTTCCACACCCGTCGCCGTGCGCTATGCCTGGATGGCCTACGCCAAGGAGAGCATCAACCTGATCAACAGTGCCGGCCTGCCCGCCGCGACGTTCCGCACGGATGACTGGGCGATGCCCGGCCTCGGCGCACAGGCTCCGATGGCCGTGAAAGACAGCTATGAAATTCTACTGGATGAATCGCTGGTTGTTCCAATCCCTGGAATTCTTGAAAACGATATCGATCTCAACCGCGACGCGCTTACCGCATCGCTCGTTTCAGACGTCAATCACGGAACGCTGGCCCTGGCGGCAGATGGATCTTTCAGCTACACCCCTGCCCCGGGATTCGTCGGATACGACTTCTTCACCTATGCCGCTTCCGATGGAGGGCTGTCCGAAAACGTGATCGTTGCGATTGCTGTTCAGTCGACCAACGGCGCGCCCACGTTTACCACGAACGCATTTTATGCCGCCACAGCTATGGAAGACGCCGCCTACACCGCGTCCATTGCACTATCCGCCATCGGCCCCGCCGATATGGTATTCACCAACACCAGCGGCCCGGCATGGCTGAGTGTCGCCGCAAACGGTGCCCTGACTGGAACGCCCGGAAATACCGACGTGGGACTCAATGCATTCACAATCGAAATTTCAGACGGCCTTGGACGCACGGACACAGCAACGCTGCATATTGAAGTTGAACCCATCCTCAACCGATTCGAAGACACCTTCGACAACGACGGGCTCGCAGGCAACACCGGGATCGGAGGAGGATTGATCAATAAAACCTGGTATGGCCCGAGCTGGCAGGACAATGGAAATCTGACCGCTCCGACCAGTTCTGAAGGGTGGTACCGTTCGCTGGTCTACTCCGATTCTTCTTTTTCGGTAAGCGACGGCTTCACGCTGGACGTGACCTACGACATTTCAAAAGTTGCGATTACCGGTGATGAACGCACCACCGCCACCTTCGGACTGGTTTCCGATGAAGCAACCGTAGCCAACATGGACTTCATGTTCAGCCGCGAAGTCAACATCTATGGAATCGGCATGAGCCTCGCGGAAGGGCTCACCGATGGAGTCGGTGTTCAAGGACTCCACACCGATACCGGCACCCTGACGCCATTGAGCAACGGTCAAACGGTCACAACCGGCACAGACAAAACCTTCAGCCTGTCGGTAAAGCCCGATGGCAGCTGGTCCTACAGGATCGACGGCGCAGTTCCAACCACTGGAACAAATCTGGTGTTTGACCTCAGCAAAAACTACCGCTTTGCGGCGTATGTCCGGCAGGACCCCGGCTTTGTAATCAAAAGCGTTTCACTGGCCCCCATCGCAGCGATCACCGACATCGGAAACATCGATTTTATAATCCAACCGGGCGGCACCGAAATGGGCTTCAGCTGGTTCGGGGAATCCGGCGCAACCTATGGGCTGGAAATGACCGATAATCTGGTTACCGGAATGTGGGAAACCGTCACGAATGTGGCGGGAGCCAATGAGACCATTTCGCTGACGGATGAGATGGATCAAACGAACGCATTCTACCGCGTGTACATTGGCGATTAAGGCGGATCAATTAAAACTGTAGCCACGGATTCAGCGGAAGACCCATTTTTTATTCGATTCAAGAAAATGCACGATATAACGATGAAGGCAATTCCAACAGGGCACATGATCAGGCCTACTGCTGTGGTATGCAGAGCGACTCCAATATCATTTGCAAGAAGCTCAGACTTTCCCATTCCGCTTTCTCCCATGTGACCAAATGCCATAACCATTCCAAAAAAGGTTCCAAGGAGTCCCCAAACCGGGCCAAGGGCTAGAATGATGCCCACAGTGAGAAGGGTTTTTAATTTAGTTTTTGTTTTCATTTATATAGAGACAGTCCCATATCGGCAGATTAAAAAACGAGGCATGTCTTATCTTTAATAAGCACAACGGAAAAATATCTATCGAATAGTGTTCTCGTGTCCAGAGCATTCATATATCACTTTTCCACACCGCTTAGGCACAGTCCGGTCTTTGAGGTCAGTTGTTTTTGAATGGATTACGCTACGGCGGCGAGTTCGGCTCGTTTCTGGGAGGCCATAGTGGCGGGGTCGAGTCCGCCTCGACTGAACCCGTTCGAGCGGCGGAGCGGGAGGAACCGGTCCCTCCAAGGAAAGACGGCATCTCTTTCGTGAAATGCTCTGGCTGAATTTCGGTTATGCGGGTCATAGCAAGGGGCAGGATATCTGCTCCTCTTAAACAGGATTCCGTTTTCTTAATCCTAGCAGTCTGTCGGACTTATCCTTTTTCAGTTAACAAATACCATGCTAGACTGATCCAGTCTTAACGGAATATGTCTATGGCTACTCGACTTA
>JAROBA010000075.1 GCA_029432815.1 Pontiellaceae bacterium B1224
TGTCATTGGCGGAGATGGCGGGTTGTTTTATAGGCTGGCTCGATGACCGCAGTCACCACCGATTCCAACTCCTCAACAGTAACGACTCGATTTTCTCGTATCGTCGTCGAGCTGAATGAATGACGTGTTGTTGTCATTCACCGGGAAAATCGAGATTGTAGTCAAAGCAGATAAGTTTAGATATAATCCAAAGCACAGACGGGGTTGGTTTTATAGGGTTGAGTTGTTGGAATAAGCATACCGTATTGGACGGAAGAACGGTTGTACAAATGAAGATGAAAGCCCGTGCGTTCGTAGGTAAACAAGGGCCTTGGTGTTTTACAGAGGATTCATTCAATCATGTTAAAAAAGAAAAACAGTATAAGCAAAGGTGCTCCGAGCGGTTTTGTCGTCAGTTTACTGCTTCATGCGGGGGCATTTGTTGTTGCGGGGCTTTTGGTGGTGTTTTCGGTGACGAAAAAGGAAGAAAAAAAGTTTGTGCCTCCGACTCCAGTTGAACGCCCGAAAATGAAGCTGAAAAAGCCGCAGGTGAAGGTGAAGAAAAATGCAAAACCCAAATCGAGTTCCCGTATTGTAACCAAGGTTAATAAGGCCAAGATGCCTGATATTCAACTTCCGGAGCTGGGCGGCATGGGGGAAGGTTTTGGAGGCGGTGCCGGCGTGGGGTTCGAACTTTCGCCGGATATTGAAGGTCTTTCCATGTTGGGCTCAACCAAATCGATCGGCAGCGATCTGGAAGGAACGTTCTATGATTTCAGTCGCACCCGAACCGGAAGTTCTTCCGGCGCGGATGTGATTACATGGCGTGAAGATTTCCGGCGATTTCTGCTCGCGGATTGGAATGTCAAAACGCTCGCAAAATATTATCGGCTTCCGCAGAAGCTGTATGCCACCAGTCTGGTTTTTCCGCCGGCACCATCTTCAATCGCTCCTTCGGCCTTTGGCGATAGAGATGCATCCGGTGCCTTTTGGCTGGTGCATTATAAAGGACAGATTGTGCACCGCGAAGGGATCCGGTTTCGTTTCTGGGCGAATGCAGACGAAAATCTGATTATTCGAGTGAATGGTAAAATTGTTATTGCCGTCTCGTGGGTGAATGTTGAAAGCGGTGAAGTCACGTATAGTTCGAATGTAATTGCAGGTTTGTGGGAAACAAGTGATGCGATGCAATCCCGCCGATTTTTCATGGGGAATAACAGGGCGGTTGTCGGGGACTGGATCACGCTGGAACCCGGGATCCCGCAGGATATCGAAATTGCGATTGGCGATAATGGCGGGCAGGCCTGCTTCATGGTTGCTGTGGAAGAGGAAGGCGTGGAATACCCAAAAACGTATCAGGGCGGGCCGCTGCTGCCCGCTTTTAAAACGGCAGAGATTTCGCGCGATATGCAGGATCTTATCATGAAAAATCTCGTGGCAGATGAAATCTCGCTGACCAACGGGCCCGTCTTTAATGACTATGCCTCGTCGACGCCGGAGGCGAAGAAAAACGAGCAAACAGAGCCGGTCGTTGATGAATCAGTACCGGAGATGATTCCCAGGGAGCCGACCAGCCGCTTGCGGAGCTGGATGCTAACGGATACGAGATCTTTTGAAGCGGAGTTTATCAACGTGCTTGGTTTTGATGCGGTGTTCAGAAACTCCTCTGGAAAAACCGTTAAATTACCTTTAGCAAACCTGTCCGAAGCGGACAGAAATTACATCGAACTGTCACGCCCTCCAAAGCTCAATATCGACTTCACGAAAATAAACCGACAGAAAACCTTTGCAATGGAGCATGCCAGCACGTCGACCGATATCCGCGTTCCGGAAACGCGGGTGCGCTATGGTGTCAGGCTTCGACAGACCAGCGCCGGTGATTACAATCATGAACTGAAGGTTGAATTTTTTGCCATAGGACAGGAACGTCTCGGGCAGAAATACATCTTGCTGGATCGCCGGCAGACCAGCTTCACTCCCACGAAAGACAACAATAGAACGCACGAATTCATCAGTGACCGGGAGGTTGTGCTCGAAAATTTTATGGTTGAAAATGAGCCGCGCGGAGAAACGTATTCCGGCTACCTCGTGGTGGTGACCGATGAACGCGGTGAAGTTATTGCCGTGGAAGCCTCCACCGACCGCTTGATCAAAAACCTGGAGAACCTGAAGAAGCTGAAGCCGGGCAACTATATGGACAAGCAGTGCATTCGGGTCTATCCAACTCAGCCGCCACGCACGCGATACTAAAATGCATCGTCGAGTCTGATCGCTGAGCCGACCTACCTGGTTCGGCAGGTAGATTTATTGAATGGAAGATGGTATAGAATACCTGAATCTAGGCAGAATTGGCGCGTGCAGCTGCTTTAACAGGATTGCATGACACAGCGTGTTGGATTTTAAAATAGAATATACCCATTTTGAGCGATGTCGTAGCATGCTCGTTTCAGCATATATTATGCGTTTCCAAGGGATGCCGGGAGCGCTCGCAGATGGACAATTTATAACTGGAATACTGAAGGATAATTTACGATGAAAAATAAAATTGCGATGTTGCTGGGATGCAGCTGTCTGGCGGCCGCCGGCATTCGGGCGGTGTCGGCCGAGGTATATGACTTTTCTGCTTCTCAAGGATATGGAGTTTATGGGTTGGAGAATTTTTCCGCGAAGGCGGAAAACGGGATTCTCGCAACGTTCCCGGTCGCGCTCCCGGCATTTGAGCGCGGGGCTTATTTCGGCGGGGGCCTAGGGTCCAACTTTAAATGGCCGCGTTTGGCGAACCAGATGACACCGTGGTATGTGTATGACAACGATATGTCGACGCTGTTTGCTGAACCGTTTTCCAAGAATCCATGCAGCACCATTGGCAAGGGGGCGCAGCCACAGGGCATGTTTGCAATGTATCAGCTGGAGTCGGGTGAATATCTGACGCTGCTGCCGCTTATCAAGGGGCCCGCCATGAGCTGGCTCGAGACCTCGAAAAGCGGTGAGGTTAAACTGGTGCTCGGCAGCTATGGCACGGATGCGGTGAGCGGGAAGATGCCGCTGCTGGCCTGGGCGAAAGACCGGGATATGTATCGTTCGCTGAACAAGGCCTGGGCGCTCGCTCTGGAAGCGCTCGACGGTCAAACCGACTGGCGCATGAACAAAACCTATCCCGAGGCGATGAAATATCTGGGCTGGTGCTCCTGGGAGCATTTCAAGAAAAAGATCAACAGCGATAAACTGGTTCAGGCCGCGGAAAAGATCGAAGCGAGCGGGCTGCCGATCCGATGGTTTCTGGTGGATGATGGATTCCAGATTGAGCAGAAAACAGCGCTGAAAAGTTTTGCGCCAAATCCCAAAAAATTCCCGGACGGCTGGGGGCCGCTGTTGGATATGCGTAAGGAGGATAAGATTAAGTGGTTTGGTCTTTGGCACTCCTACATGGGACTATGGAACGGTATCCACGCGGAGAATGATTTTGGTGATCTGAATAAGGATTTCATTCCTTTCGGTAAAAACCTGGGACCGGGCGGTTCAAAAAAGGGTACACAGCAGTTTTACGACGGATTAATTGGCTCCGTTGCTGACTATGGGTTTGATTTTGTGAAGATCGATAACCAGTCGCTCTACAACAATAAGCAGAGGAATGTTGGCAGCAGTGTGCAGATCAACAGCTGGATGACCGAGGCGCTTGAAAATACGGTGAATGCCCGGCTGCCGCAGGGTATGATCAACTGCATGAGCCAGGGTACGCCGCAGGTGCTGGGGACGCGCTATTCTGCTGTGTCGCGTGTCAGTCTTGACTATGTGCTGAACGATCTGGTTAAGGCCAAAGCGCACATTGAGCAGTCTTACGTCTGTACCTTGTTTCAGGGGCAGACAGTTTGGCCGGACCATGACATGTTTCATTCCTCCGATCCGGAGTGCGGCGAGCTGATGGCGATCTCCAAGGCCATGTCCGGCGCGCCGATCTATCTTTCGGACAACCCGTCGGACTTTTGCGAAGAGTTTATCCGCCCGCTGGCCTATACCGATGGCGAGCTGCTGCGTCCGCTCGCGCCTGGCGCGCCGTTGCCGGATTCTGTGATGATCGATGTCTACAAGAGCGGCAAGGCGTTCCGCGTGATCGCCCCGCTGGCCAACGAATGCGCAGCCATTGTTCCCTATAATCTTTCTCACCCTGCCAAATCCATCACCACTGAAGTGACGGCCGCCGACTATTCGCATGCGTCCGGCATGATCCAGCCCTACCCGGGGCCGTGGCAACTGCCGAAAGAGGGGCTGGTTATTTTCGATTGGCGCAAAGGAACAGGCCAAAAGCTGGACAAGCCTTATCCCGTCGAGCTGAACGGCTTTTCGGACAGTCTGCTACTGCTCGCTCCGATCCGAAACGGATGGGCGGTTGTTGGCGCGCGCGATAAATACCTGTCGCCGGTCGCCGTTAAATCGGTTCAGGCCACAACCGATGGTCTGAAGGTTGAGATGGTTGAAGGTGGCCCGCTGGTCATCTGGTCGGCTAAAGGCACGCCGAAGGCGGAAGGCATTCCTGCAAAGGATCTAGGCAATGGTTTCTGGCAGTTTGATCTTCCGGTTGTTGAGGACGGTAGAGAAATCACATTTAATCGATAGGAGCAGGCCGATGATGAGAAAAACGTTTTGCAGGTTCTTGATGGTCGTCTTGCTTGGTTTAGGCGGACACCTGTTTGCCGAAACTGTTCGGCCGAATATTATTTATATTCTTGCGGATGATCTGGGCTATGGCGATCTGGGTTGTTATGGGCAGGAGGTCATAGAAACACCAAACATTGATAAGCTATGCCGGGAGGGGATGAAGTTTACCAACCACCATTCCGGCAGTACGGTATGCGCGCCGTCACGTGCCAGCCTGCTGACCGGGCAGCACACGGGACATGTATGGGTGCGGTTCAACGGTAAAATTCAACTGCGCGAGGACGATCACGATATTACGATCGCGCGGGCTCTGAAGAATGCGGGCTATCACACCGCCATGATCGGGAAAAACGGACTGGGTTGCAATCAGGTCTCTCCCGGATTGGCCAATCGTAAGGGCTTTGACTTTTTTTACGGAATCAACGGGCATGATTCAGCGCATTATTATTTCCCGCCGGTTGTTTATCGCAACGGTGAAAAGGTTGAGTTTCCGAATAATAAAAAGCATACCGGCGATACCTATATTCATGATGAATTCCTGAAGGAAACCATGAACTATTTCGAGCACCGCAAAAAAGACGGACAGCCGTTTTTCCTGCACTATGCCGCTCTTCTCCCGCACGCGGAGCTGTTCGCGCCGGAGGAGTGGGTCGACCGATATCGGAATAAGGTCGACGAGGTGGCGCCGTTCAAGGGGGGCGGCGGCGGGCGCGGTGCGGAATATGGGCCGGCAAAGGAGCCGCGTGCAACGTTTGCGGGCATGGTCAGCCGTCTTGACTGGGAGGTCGGGCAGATCGTGAAGAAACTTCAACAGCTGGGTCTGGCTGAGAATACCCTCATCATCTTTTCGTCCGACAACGGGCCGCACAGCGAGGGCGGTCATTCGCCCGATGCGTTTGATTCGAACGGAATCCTGCGCGGCGGAAAGCGTGACCTGTTTGAGGGCGGTGTGCGTGTGCCCATGATGGCCTGGTGGCCCGGACACATTAAAGCCGGAAGTGAAACCAGCCACTTATCTGCTTTCTGGGATGTAATGCCGACGCTGTGCGATCTGGCGGGCACACCTGCCCCGGAGTCCTCCGATGGGTTGAGTTTTCTGCCGACCCTGCTGGGGCAAGAGGGACAGGAACAGCACGATTACCTGTACTGGGAGTTTTATGAAAAAGGCGGGAAGTGCGCGGCGCTAACCTCCAAATGGAAAGCCGTGCAGTTGAACGTGAGCAAGGGAGACGACCCCATTATGCTTTTTGATATTCAGTCGGATGTCGCTGAGGAAAACAATGTTGCCGCTCAGCATCCGGAAGTGGTCGAGCAGTTCGAGAATATTTTCAGTAAAGCGCATACGCCTTCGCCAAAGAAATCCTGGCGAAAGGGAAACAGTCAGAAAAAACAATAGGAATCTGAGGCGAGGAGTAAGTTAAATGAAATGTTCGATGTTAATCGCACTGTGCGGCCTGATGGTCTGTCAGTCTTGGGCCGCTCAGCCCAATTTTATTGTGATCTATGCCGATGATATGGGGTATGGGGATCTGGGATGCTATGGCGCCGAGGGATATGAAACGCCGGCATTGGATCAAATGGCGGAGGAGGGGATACGCTTTACCGACTTTTCGACGTCGAGTTCAGTGTGCACGCCGTCGCGGGCCGGTATGCTTACTGGCCGTTTTGCCCAGCGCTGGGGTCACGATAATAAAGTGTATTTCCCCCACAGCAAAGACGGGATGCCTCCAACGGAAATTACAATTGCGGAACTGCTCAAGGAAACGGGGTATCAGACTGCGCTGATCGGGAAATGGCATCTCGGTCATCGGGCAAAATACCTGCCGACCTCGCAGGGATTCGATCTGTTCTACGGGGTGCCTTACAGCAACGACATGTGGCAGGCGCCCGAAACGCCGTTGGTGAAGAACGTTGTGTTTAACGAAGGCCTGACGCGGCAAAATTATCTGGAGACGAAAGATCTCAAGAAAAAGTACAAAGGCAGGGTTCCTTTGATGTCGGGCACGGAGGTGATCGAATGGCCGGTCGATCAGTCGACCCTGACAAAGCGTTACACCGAAAAGGCGCAGGAATTTATTGTGGCGAATAAAGAACAGCCATTCTTTCTCTATCTGGCGCATGCGATGCCGCACGTACCGCTGTATGCTTCCGAAGCCTTTGCAGGAAAAACGGAGCGCGGCCTGTATGGCGATGTGCTGGAAGAACTCGACTGGTCGGTGGGACAGATTCTGGAAACCCTGAGGCAAAACGGACTGGAGAAAAACACGTTGGTCATCTTTACCTCCGATAACGGACCGTACCTGGCCGGTAAAGAGAACGGCGGCAGCGCCGGCCCGCTGCGCGATGGAAAGTTCAAAGCCTACGAAGGCGGCTGTCGGGTGCCCTGTATTGCCTGGCAGCCCGGAACCGTTCCGGCTAACAAGACCTGCGAAGCCCAGTTGTCCACGCTGGATCTGTTCCCAACCTTTGCCGCACTGGCCGGGATCGATGTTCCGAGGAATCGTCCGCTGGACGGTTTTGATATCCGTTCTGTGCTGAAGGGCGATTTCAAATCTGCTCCGCAGCGCGAATGGTATCTGTACCGGGGCCAGGCGATCCGGGTCGGTGACTGGAAATATGTGAAATCCGGCAAAAAAGTTGAGTTGTTCAATCTGGCTAAAGACGTTGGCGAGAAGCATAATGTGGCGAAACAGTATCCCGAAAAAACGGAGCAGCTCGCGATACAGCTGACCGGGATTCAGGCAGCGTTAAACCCATCAGAATAACCTGAATCTATTGGCTGCAGATGACAGGCATTCAAGGGCTAAGCAGTCCTTCATTTTGGCAGATTTTACTTGCGCGGGTGCAGCATATATCCTGGATTTCATTGTTCCGGCGCTGGTAATGCCCCAGCTTCATGGCTCAAAAATGCCGATTATTCTTTTCACGGGCACACGGCTTTCTCTACGCAGGTGATTCGACACGTTTGACAGGCGGTCGGCGATGGCATTCGAGCAGCGTTGTTGGAATCTCGCAGGAAGTGGTGCCTTCAGAAGGCTGTCTAGTATGAGGCCGCAAAGGAGGTTTCCGCCCGTAGCATTACCCAATGTCCCTCATTGGTTTGATTTCTTAAGGAATTGACGGTTGAGCATCCCGAATGGTTGCTTCGAGGGTGACATGAATAAATAAAATCGCGGTTGGGGGC
>JAROBA010000076.1 GCA_029432815.1 Pontiellaceae bacterium B1224
TGCAAAAACAGCCGCGTTGCGCGGCTGTTTCAAACTATTCAAAAACTGTATTACTACATTACGGGACTGGCTCCTTAGACCGGCTCATGATGTGACAGATCGCTCCTGGATACTCTATGCGTGGTTTTCTTAGCATAAAGAAAAGCTAAACCAAAACCGCCGACAAGTCAAAATACAAAGATCAAAGGACTGACCCCTTTCCCTGACCCCTTTCCTGACTAACCCCTTTCCTGACCCCTTTCCTTTCTTCGCCGCACCAGAAACCTTATAGCACTTATTAACAGGACCGAACTGGAAATCAATGCAGCCAGTCTATACATAAGACGGCGTCGCATAAGCTTCTCAATTTCTTCTCGACCCTCTCGGTTCTTCCATTCTTTGCTTTTTATAAACTGCAACAACTCATTACGGGAAAGATTCGACTTCTTGTTCTTAGTGACGATTACACCAGGATAAGCAAAAGTGATGCGATTCCTATCAGTGTCCTGCACCAACTCAAAATTGATGGGATTTGATATTACTATATCCTGTGTAGCAACCTCACAAAAATTTGATTTATTCCTCTTGCTCGAAACACGAATTCTACAAAATCTATGAAAACGCCCACTAATGGCACTCGATGTTTTAGGAGCGACAGCCTGACCACTTAGAAACATAAATGGCGAGTATAAAGAGGCGAAGTACTTCCATGTCTTATTGTCAGTCCTCGGACTTAAATCACCCACTGTAAGACCGACTGTATGCCCACCTTGATTATCTACAACACTACCTGTATGGACGGAAAAATTTTTGCCGCCCTTTAAACTACTATTATGAGGTCCAGCATTGGGTACCACAAACGGATATGCATTGAGGTCAGGATACATGCTGCTTCCCCAAGGGACAGGAACTTGATCGTCGCGAACTACGCAGAGGTGTCCTCCTGCGTATTGCTGCAATTTCGGGAATAATCCCTTTCGTTTCACCGTGAATGGTTTGAATATTTTGTTATCTTCAATGTAAACAACCGCTGGAGTTGCATACCAACGCTTTTCATCGCAATAAAAAAAACTACCTTGTTGCGCACAGATCTCGTCTTCATCTAGCGGTGTGCTACGGACCATTAGACACCAACGAGCACAGTTTTTGCTGATAGGATTATCCAGCATCCCGTATTGATGGAGAATTGGATCCATCTTTCCTCCTGCCATGCAATGTAACAACATTCCCTCTGGAAATATGTCACCATAATTGGCAATCCATGACCGTGTATATTGCAACGCGCTTACACGTAAAAAATCATTCGTTATGGTGTGAAGAAATTCAAATGAGATACTTTTCCGGGCAGAAACCAGATCTACCCGATCAAGACTTTCTGAGATTTCGTCTAATTTATTTGTAAAAGTCTCATCATCCAATATTTCGCAGAATGGTATATCATCTACAAGATTTGTGAGCACAGTAAACCCAGCAGAATTGTACAAAAATACGAACAGCAGGAAAATCAGCCTTAGCGCTATTGCCCTCACCATTGTTCCCCATTTTGAGACCAATCTTTTTCCTTATCACCACTCGTTCCCGACATAGCCATCTCCGCCCAATACTCATCGTCCCATGTACCCCCTGGAATATTGTGTTCATCGATAAAATTAAGTACCATGTCTTGGTCTTCATCGACAATAGACCAGAAAAACGCTATTTCCGTTTCATGATCACCGGTTACCCATTTCTCTAACCAAGAGAGGTCTTCCCAATATGTATCCCACATAGACTGAACATACCCACAAACCTCCTGTGTCCTGTCTTGATGATCATATTCGTGCTCAACGACAGCTGAAGCTATGATTAGACTTGTTCCGCTGACAGTAGAGTTAGCTCTAGTTAATGGCAACGAAGAGTACCATAATAGTTCCTCTGAGATAAAGAACGACTCTCCACTGGGAAAACAATCAAATTTATTCCCAGACTGTAACGAAAGGTTTTTCGGAGCTTGATATAAACCTAGCGCCACGTTGCCATCTTCATCCTCTAGATGACTAACAACTGTAAAATCATGAAGTTGAGGCAATGCGCCCAGTTTCCAATACTTATACCAAGCTGGGGTTCCGCCTATATCTGTATCAGAAGATTTACGGAAATATATATTTATGTCTCTTGTGTCTGAACAACCATCTGACGAAAGACCATCATAAGTTAAACTTAAAGTCTTTTTTCCAAATTTACTATTATCGGAAGGCCAAGCAGTAAGTGTAACTGGAACCGACGTGCCTGTGTTATTTGCAAAAGTATAATCAGTAAGGGTCCATTCTAGGCTGTTAGCCACCCCGTCTGGATCTGGCTCTTCTGCGGTTAATGTCAATAAGGGGTAGCCGATGGAGCTCATAGTAATTTTAGCGTTCGCCGTCGGTGCTGTTATTGAAACCGTTGCTTGACCGCCATTATTGGGCAAATTACAACCAGCCTCAGCCAGCGGCATTCCAAGAAGAATTCCACAGACAGCACACGCCCCCATTAGTCTAACTTTCAATATCATATTCCTCTCCAATATCATTCTGTCAATCCGTACAAATGACAAACCGAACAAAACCGCTCTTCAGCGGAGACCATTCCGCCATGTCTGATACTTTTATTATATTTTACATGCTCTCACTCTGGCGCCTTAAGTCGTTCTCTCGGACTTCCGCTGTCTTTCTTTCGGCACGGCTTTGCGCTTTTCGTAACTGGTTCTTTGCATAAACTCCCAAGCTTCTGTCCGAGTTTCGCTCAATAAATTTTCTTATTATATCAATGGATTCTTGAGAGTCTATTTCTGAAATTCTTGCCAGTGCCAAACAAATAACAGCATGTTCTTCCTCATCTAGGGCAGAGGCTAAATATGGCAAAGCATAAGGATGACGAGTTGACGACAACACATCTAATGTCGAAGCTCGTTGTTGAAAAGATTTAGACTCCAGGCCCTTTGCAATTATGAGCATTCCTTGCTTTAGGGCCAAATCATCTTTATAAATATTCAAACAGACTTTTCCGCTATTTTTAAATACTTTCAGGCGTTGTCCATCGACATAAATTGGATAGTTCACTTCATACTGAATTCTGCGCTTCCCAGGGCTAGAAAAACCGAGATAGTGAGAAATGAGGACCCTTTTAACAAAGTTACTTCCAGAACCTACTGATTCTTTATCAAGAAAGTAATCCTGAGTGTAAGGATAGAAACTAAGAAGCGGATCATTTTCCTCATCAACTTTACACATGGTTATGCCATCATCCGGTGAATTCCCAATATGTATCTCAATTGGCCTACTGGCTCCATTTGAGACAACTACATCTGCCCAAACTGGCTCCCCTAGGAGATACGTATCTTTCATCGTAACGAGCTTCACATGTATATTTTCAGCGAACTGAGTTTCTTCGAATAACCTTTCGCCAAAAGAACAACAAGAGACTGCCAGCAAGTAGATTACATATTTGAACTTAATTCGGACTCCTTTAGTAGCCAATAATGTCTTCATCGCTTTCAAATGGGCCTCCAGGTCCTGTCTTAGTCGTTTTAAAGTAAAGGTCGACTGCTTGAGATTCATCATGATCGTATATCACCCTTTCAACGATATAACTTGCTAAAACAGCAGACTTCCCACAACGCTTACATTCAAACTTATATTGCTGATTCATACTGTACGATCCCACTGTAGGAGGAACGGATATCATATTAGGATAATGCTTATGTCTGTCATCAATTGTACCATCATCTCCTTTAGTCCCTAAGATAGCATCAAGGCCGGGCGCTGGAATAGTGACTGTGCTACCGGCTTTGTTAGCATTAAGAAACGGGGCCGAGATATTGCCTGAATAGGTTACATACTCTCTAAGGCCGCATTTATCTAATAAGTTCACACTATACCCATCACTACCCCATTCACAATCTACTACCAGTCCATACACAAGGCCCACCGAGGTAGGTCCTGTGCAACTGAAATCTTTAGGATGCGCACAAACAGTGAATTTCTGCTCCGCACACACCTCAGACCTCCCAGTCACCTTGGTAAGCAACTTAAAATTGTTAGCGGCTGGCTTATCGTCGCCCCCCCAACTCTGGACTGTTCCTGCAATTTTAACATCAGTCGTCTGCGTTATTGTACAATTTTGGGGGTATGTTATTTGCGCGTGCCCAGAGGTACCATCTTCTTTTATGATCGACAGGGTTATGGACTCGCCAGCAGGTAGCGTTGCTGGCACCAAAGTGACACGCACCACGGTACTAGCTTCTTCTGTTCCATTTGATGGAGGAATTCTATCGAAATTTGAAATCGTTATAGTTACCTGACCACTACTATTTGCTAGATTACACCCTGCCTCTGCCCGCTGAGCTCCTAGAGACAATCCAAGGGAGAGGAGAAGCCCAGTTATACTATTTTTTCTTAACTTATTCCTCAAAGTCATTTTGATCTCCGTTGAAAGATTCCCCAACAAACACTCCATCTTGATAGAGCTTGAAGGTGTGGCAGGTGGAGGCTTGTTCAGCGTTAGGATGGAACAGGCGGAAGTTATACTCACCGATTTCATTGTAGGCGGCATTCGTGAGCCAGCGTTCGAGGGTATAGTCGTCGAGCGTGACGCCCCCGACGATGACCTTAATTTGAACCTCCACCGAGTCGGGCACATTCTTCGCAAAATGCCTATCCTATTTCACTCTTCATCTAGTACCGGCCTCCTTTTAACTGGATAGATCGCACGCTCCTTATTGCTTCCAAACAAACCATACTCAATCTTTGCAAAATGCACCTCCACTTCGTCCGGTTTAACTTTAAGCATCTTCCCAAGCGTATCCCGCCAATCGTCTTCTGATTTTTTTAATTCACCAAGCCAGTATCTTGCTTTCTCGAAATCCACGTGACCCTCTTCCAGATAATATATGTCGATTAAATCACACATCGCGCCTGTAGAGCCTTGATCCGCAGCTTGTTCTAGCCACACAACAGCTTTATTAATACTTAGCGGGAAGCCTGCCCCATACTTATAACTCGTCCCAACAAAATACTTTGCTTCGGCATCACCATCATCAGCAAGTTTCTCAGCCAAAGAACTCCATCTAGCATAGGTCTCATCATTATCAGAGCCTGATTGATGCATCTGTACCAGTTGGAGACAGCATAGAATATTACCTTTCTCCAAGGCTCCCTTGCTAAACCATTTGGTAGCAGCCTCTCTATCTTCATCAAACCCTTCCCCTCGCCGATAAAGTCTACCAACCTTGAACATCGCATCACTATCACCGGCCTCTGCCAGTTTTAGATATAGTTCTGCTGCCTTCTTTTTATCACGTACTTCAAAACCAGAATAATACATCTGAGCTAAAGCTCGAATTCTTCCGGTATCACTCCCTTCTTCAATAGAAAAAAATTCTTGTATACAGGCGACATTAACTGAGTCAGTACAATTAGAGCAGAAGCCAGAACAATGGAGATCATTTGCGTTTTCTACTCCCGACACAACGTATGCAAGAAATAGAATCAGAATATTAGGAACGATTAATTTCATATTACCTCCTTATAATAGCGGGATGTATTTGGACTAATCACAGGTGCACCTACAACTACATTGATGTATGCCCGCTTCACATAACACTCCATCACAGGAACCGCAATATGTACCATCCTCAATCATTACTGAGCAATACACACACCCGCACATAACACATCCACAGAATTCTTCGCTACATTCAAACAATGCTGTGCAACCACCACACGTCACACATGTTGAACACTCACAAGGATCACACTCTGAACAACCTTCACAGCCTGAATGAAGACAGGTAGAACACCCACAATTCCAATGAGCGACACACATCGGGCAATTTTGATGACTACAAATCTGACAAGCCCCAGGGAAGTGCGTTGCACATCCAGCATGGCAAGAAATTACGGGATCACAAGAAGAACAGAATTTCTGCCAAATATGGATACTTCCATTTGCATATACATAATCGCGCAAAAAACTCGGGCATTTTTGTTGCTGACAACAATCGCAGGAGCGGGGGGATTCGCCATTTCCACAATTAATCGCACCAGCATCTATCAAGAAAGAACTAAACAGCACTAAGCACAACGCTAAAAAACAGAACCATTTTTTCATCAAATCACTCCTGTATTATTTGTTCCAAAATCTAGTTCGTTGTTGCGCTCTATTCTTCCTCAATATCGTTCTGTCCACCGCCAAAGGCTTCACCAACGAACTGTCCATCTTGATAGAGCTTGAAGGTGTGGCAGGTGGAACCCTCACTGTCGTTTGGATGGAACAGGCGGAAGTTATAGGTGCCGATATCATCGTAATCGGCATTCGTGAGCCAACGTTCGAGCGTGTAGTCATCAAGCATGACTCCGCCAATAACAACCTTGATTCTAATATCAATTGAATCGGGGATATTTTTGGCAATGGACTGGACCTCCCAGAGCTCCGAATCTTCGTAGGTTTCGACGGTCCAGAAATAGCCATCAGTTGCATTCTGGATCCAAAAGGTGTCGAGTTTTGTTGAAGCCAGGATGGGGCCGCCGGGGTAGAGGCGAGCGAGCATGGTGTGATCGCCGTTGGTGTCGTTTGCCAGTAGAGAGAGCGTGGTGGTCCTAGAAGCGACGCCCTCGGCGCTTTCCAGATCAGCAGCAAGCGACGAGGACGTCGCTTCTACGAGTTCAACGGTGTCATCCACTTCATAGACGATGTTCGAAGGCATGCCTTCGAAACTCCAGATGCGTTCTCGTCCAACGAGGCAGGCGGGAGACTCTTCGGGGAAGGAGCCGTCTACCACTGTTACTGTGATTGCCGCTGCAGTCTCCCGTCGTCCATTTCGATATGTTCCCGAAACGGGGTAGGTTCCGGCTTCATCAAACGCCACTACCAGCGGCTGGGTATTGGGAGAGCGATGTTCTTCGCCGAAGACGGTCAAGGTAAACTGCCCTCCACGGGCGTCTGTAGGAAGGGCTTCGAGTTTTAGCTGATCGCCTTTACGCACCTGGACTGTCTCGCCGTCGTGTTCCATCAGGTTGAGCGGAACCCACTCTATATTGATCGGGCATTCAAGCGCCCCATTCTGGAAAGTGGCGGTGGCAGTCGTGGTTCCGTCCTGTTCGAGCGGCAGGTTGGCATACCAGCGGGGGCCGGCGCCCTGGTGAATATCAAA
>JAROBA010000077.1 GCA_029432815.1 Pontiellaceae bacterium B1224
TTCGCTATGCGGGGTAGTCGTCATTCATGCCTCCTTTGTTAGTTGTGTATCAAAGGATTATAAGGCCGATGTAAACCCCCACATAGCATCTATTACAATTATACGGATACAGTATCGCTTGGGGCGCATCGTCTGCTTTTGCGTCCGCGGGAAGGCCATGACCTCCGTATCGAATCTTTTGTGCTTAAGATTACTCCTGATGCGAAAATATATTGGCATCGGGATGTTGAGGATAATTCAGTGGCCATTGCCAATTTCACGGAGCCAACCCAACAGCTCACGGTTGAAAGTGAAGTCGTTATTCAGCAATATAATGAATCCCCGCTGGATTTTATCGTGGCTGACTATGCGATTAATTATCCTTTCGTTTATGACGAGGGAGACCAGTTTTTATTGTCGCCCTACAGGGTGTTGCCCGATCAACGGACCCGCGAGCTTTTAAACAACTGGATCTTTCAGGTGTGGAAGATGGGCGAACCGGTTCAAACCTACACGCTGCTGCAGCGGCTTACGGAAACCATCAACAAGACCCTGATTTACAACGTGCGGGAAGAGCCCGGCGTTCAGTCTGCAGGAGAAACACTGTCGCTCGGTTCCGGGTCGTGTCGTGATTTTGCCCTGCTCTTTATGGAGGCTGTAAAGTGCCTGGGGCTTGCCGCGCGCTTTGTCAGCGGATATTTACACGCACCGCTGATGTCGAGTCAGGTTGGTTCCACGCATGCCTGGGCTGAGGTGTATTTACCCGGCGTCGGCTGGAAAGGGTTCGACCCGACGGTCGGCGATCTTGTCGGAACGGATCACATCCCCGTGGCCGTATCGCGCTTGGCGGAATCGGTCCCGCCGATATCCGGGTCCTTCACGGGGACGGCTTCGTCGAAACTTGATGTCGGGGTGTGGGTCAGCGAATGCTGATTTCAGTCTGAAAACTTCATCGGTCGGTTTCCAACCATTGGAAGCCGGCTTTTTCTTTTTCCAAGGTTTGGAATAGGGCATAACTGCGCGCATGAAAATTTTTGTGCTACTTCCCGGAAAAATTAAACCGAAGGCATTGTCGGCCGCGCAGGATGAATATATCAAGCGGCTGAAGGCATTCGGGGCGGAGGTGCTGGAATATAAAGACGAGAAGGTGTCGTCGCGCACACCGGAGCAAACCAAAGAGGCCGAAGCCGACCGGATTTTTAAACTGCTGAAGGATGGCGACTATCTGATTGCCTGTGATGAGCGTGGTAAAAAGATCCAGACATTGGAAATGGCGGATCTGATTCGTGCTTCGCGCCGCGGCGAATTTCCAATGGCTGGAAAACGCCGGATGGTGGTGGTAATCGGCGGGGCGCTCGGCCTGGCGGAATCGGTCCGTAAAAAAGCGGATGCGGTCTGGTCGCTCTCGTCGTTGGTCATGGCGGGCGGGGTGGCGCGTATTGTTTTGCTGGAAGGGCTGTATCGGGCTTTCACGATTGTGGAGGGGCATCCGTACCATAACGAATAATGATTGAGAGATTGCGAGTATGAGACTTTTATTTTGCTGGATATTGATTTCGGGTACGGCCTTTGCGCAGGGTGCTGCGGTGAATACGAACGCGGTGAATACGGCGAAGGCAAAGGCGGCGATGTCGGTGCTGGAGGCGGATAAATCAGTTGAAGATGCCGAGGTGGCGGAAACGAAACGTATTGCTGCGCAGAGCACGAATACGGTGGTTGCTGCAAAGGAGAGCAAAGTCGGGCTGCTGAAAAAACTCATACAAGCGGATGAACCGAAGGTGGAACCGCCGAAGAAAAAGGTCGATCCGTGGGAGGCTTTTATGCCACCGCCGGACAGCGAGTTCGATTGGATTCAATTAACGTCCGGTGAATGGCTGAAGGGCGACTTTAAAGTGCTCTATGAGTATGAAGTTGAATTCGACAGCGATGAAATGGGGTTGCAGTCGTTTGATATTGATGATGTGAAGCGGCTGCGGACGCGCGATATGAAGACCGTTTTTATTCAGGGGGAAGAGGGTCCGCGGGATACGGAAATCTTACGCGGTATGCTGGAGATCACGGATGATGACGTGGTGCTGCGTCGAGCCGAACACGAAATGGTCGTCCCGCGAGACAATGTGATTTCGATCGCCGGCGGAAGGCAGAAGGAGCGGGATAACTGGTCGGGTATGATTTCCCTCGGGGTTAACGCGCGCGGCGGAAATACGGAAACAACCGACACTACGGTTATTGCCAATATTAAGCGCCGCACGGCGGCATCGCGCTTTGGCGCGGACTATCTGGCAAACTACAGTAAGGGAGGGGATGTACAGACTGCAAACAATCAGCGTGTGAATGCGAATTATGACCGGTTCCTGACGGCGCGTTTTTTCTGGCAGGTGCTGGCCGGGGAATATTACCGCGATCCGTTTTCCAATATTGCCAGCCAGTATTCCCTTTCGAGCGGCGTGGGGTATGAAGCAATACACACTTCGAAAATTGAGTGGAGTCTGGAATTAGGTGCCGGATATCAGGATCAGCAGTTTGATTCTGTGGCGGTCGGAAAAGATGACAGAACCTCATCTCCTTTCGTCACCTTTGGAACGGTGTACGATCAGGAAATCAACGGCTATCTGGATTATATTTTTGATTACAGCATGCGCTGGCTGAATGAAGAAAACGGCACCTATACCCACCACATGCTGACCACCTTTTCATTTGACCTGATCAGCGATCTGGATCTGGATATCTCCGTGGTCTGGGACCGAATTGAAACACCGGAAACCGCCGCCGATGGTTCCGTTCCGAAGCAGGATGACTATCAGTTAATTCTGAGTCTGGCCTACGATTTTTAGTCGGCAGGTTCGGCTCAAACGACGTTCGAATTATCGGGTGGCGCCGGCCTGGATTAACAGATCGATCATTTCCTGGTTCCCGGAGCTGCGGGCCCGCCGCAGGGCGGTTGCAATTTCATCGTACGACCCGATTGAACGCAGATCGATCGAATTCAGGTTGGAGTTCATTTCTGCATTCACATTGGCCCCCAGCTCAATCAGCGTTTTTGCGGCCTCGAGATGCCCGGCACTGACGGCATGCATTAAAGGGGTCGTTCTGAAGTTGGAATAGGAATTCACAAAGGCGCCTTTGGATACCAGATATCTGATTAATTCAGAGTTTCCACTTTTGGCGGCAAAGAAAATGGCACTCATTTTTCCTTCGGTGGGGCGGTTGCTGCCGAAGATGGTGATTTGCAGCTCGCTGTGGCCCGTCTCTGCCCGCAGATTTTCGCCGCGCTTCTCTATCAGATATTTAGCCGCCTTCAGGTTGCCGGCTTCGCAGACATCCATCAGCAGTGTTTGTCCATTGGTGGCTTTTTTCCATCCATCGGAAAGATCGTATTTATAGACAATCCATAAACCGGCATCTTCATTTCCGCAACCGAACGCCTGTTTGATCCGGCCGATGGTGGTGCCGTCGGGGCGGGGGGAGGTTTCCATGGTGTAATAAATCCGACTCATAATTTTTGGCGCATGCAGCATGAAAAGCTCCTGGTTTCGGGCAAGTCCCGCAAAATCAATGCTGAAAACATCCATCTTCCCGCCCTTGGCCGAGACGTAGTCAAAAACGGTGTCGTTGCCGTGTTTTAGTGCCCAGCTTATGAGTTCGTTGTATTCAAAATCGGTTAAAGGGGCTTTGCTTGTTTTGTGCTTGATGAGCCGAATGGCTGCATCAGACTCTTTAAATTTCATGCTCAGCTCCGTCAGCTCTTCACGATATGACTTCGGCAGCAGATCCCAGGCTTCTTCCGGCTTCGTTATCAGAAATGAAACTTCGGTGTCGGACATTCGCCCGTTCCATGTTTCGAGTCCCTGTGTTCGGATCACATAGGCCGGATCCTGTTTGAAGGCCTGCAGGAACGGCTCGCCGAACGGCTGGGTTTCAAAATCGACCGGATTCATCGCGTAGCGATTGTTCACCATCATCACGGCCAGCTCTTCGTCCTTGAGGGTGGAAAAAACATAGTCCGCAGTTGCACGCATGGCGTCTGATGTCTCTTCATCCAAATAGATGGCTGATTCCACTTTCGGCGTCATCTCGACTAAAAACCGGATTCGATCCGCATCTTTATTCTCCAGCGCGAGGAGCAGCTGTTCGGCGATCAGGCGGCGGTAGCGCATTTTAAATTCCGTCGTATCCAACGGACTTTGCACTTCAAAGCCGCGGACTTTCATCTCAGCGGCATGGCTGTCGAAAAATGGTACATTGTTGATGTCTACCGCCAGACTCATCAGCGTCGGCAGTGTTTCCGGACACGCTTCCAGTACCCGCTCCCGCCAGATGCCCCGCAGGCTGGTATATTCCTTCAGATCACTGTAATACGTCGGAGGAATGGCACCTTTGTCAATCGCCCAGCTGAAGGCCTCTTTGTTTTTTGTCTTGCGCGCCAGAGCCAATATCTGATCCGGCAGTGCTTTTTCCTGCGGGGACAGCAGACCGGCCTTCTCCGCATGGTTATAGGCCTTGATTTCCCAATCAATCTTTTCTGCGGCCTTTGATGACTTGTTCGCCATTTTATGGCAATGGGCAATCCACTCGGCCGAGCTCTGAGCATTGGAGGTGTCGACCGGTTGCTCAACAGAGCAGCCGAACAGTAAAAGTAAGATGGAAAAGGCTAAAAATTTATTCATATATACGTCCGATTTTATAGCAAAGGGGGAGTGTCTATCATAATAACTACAGCACTTCCAATCTCTGGAAGGTTCCAATACTTGGAAAACAACGGACGGAGCGCTAGATTGTTGCAATGAAATTTAAGCTAATACTCTTATCAATACTGACGGTCTTTGTCGGCACCTTTTTTGTTTGGTTTTTGCTAGGACGCCCGGCCACCGGGATTGATGATGCCGATATCTTCTTTGTGTATGCCTGCAATTTTTCCGCCGGGCACGGCTTTGTCTACAATATTGGCGGGGAAACCGTTGAAGGATTTACCTCTCTGCTCTGGACCGTGATCTGCTCCGGTGCGGCCGTACTTTTCCAGACCTTGGAAACACCATTGCTGTTGTTAAATGTGCTCCTCGGAGCGGTGGCGGTCGGCGCGTGTCTGAAACGTTCGGAGCGCCCCAGGCTGTTTATTCTCATGCTCGCGGCGATGCCGGCCTGGTTTGCATGGTGTCAGCTCACGCTGATGGATGCCGGACTGTGGTGCCTGATTATTACACTGCTCGGGTGGGCGGTGGTGGAACGCAGGCGGGGCGCTGTGCTGATGCTGTTACCGTTGATGCTCATCACCCGCCCTGAATCGATGCTGTGGGGTGCCTGGGTGATTGTGCTGGTTTTCGTGAGGGGCGAGCCGGAGCGGCGGATTAAAACCGCCTTACCTGTGCTGCTGGTGTATCTGTTCACTCTGGCGGCCCTGATCGGTTTTCGCATGCACTATTTCGGCTATCCGGTTCCCAACACCTACTACGCCAAAGTTTCGCCCGGATTTTTTGCGAATATCGCCGATGGAACGGGCTATCTGCTGCGCTACGCGATCAGCGGCGGAATGGTGCTGGTGTTGCTGATCATCCTGCTGAGCGTTCTGCTGCGACCCTCCAATCATTTGAAAAAATCTTTCTGGCTGGCACTCTTCCTACTTCCAGGCCTTGGAATTCCGGTGCTGGTTGGGGGCGATCATTTTGGATCGTTTCGTTTTTATCAGCCGCTCTGGCCGCTGCTCTGCTGGATTGGTGCCGCTGAATGGCCGCAGACGACCACCAAGCTTTCCCCGAAGGTGCAGACGCTGGCGCTGATCGGATTGTTGCTGGCCGGATGGATTCTGTTTCCAATGACAGGATACATTAAGCATGAATTTCGTATTGCCGGAGAGGGGCGTGCGAACGGAGCCGCGCTATTGCAAATGTTCCAGGATCTGGAAAATCGGCCGACCGTTGGGGTGATTACCGCCGGTGGAAATAAGCTGGGCTATCCGGGGCGGGTGTTTGATCTGATGGGACTTAACTCGACCGAAATGGCGCATGCGCCCGGCGATGCCGCAAACTTTAAAAACCACACTGGGTTTACGCGTTCAGTGTTTTATCGCTGGCAGCCGGACATCGTGCTGTGCGGCGATTCCGAAGAGTTTGATCTGCTGGTGCTGAACGGGCTTTTTGAGGAGCCGCAGTTTAATGCGCTGTACGAGAAATGCACCTTGCTGCGCAACGGAGCTGAACTGACCGCCTGGTTCAATCGCGATTTTATGACGCAACTGCCGGACGCAGCTGTTCAGGATGTGGGACCTTAATGCCCAACATATTCAGTCGGGTTATCCCGAATCTAGGTTTATAGCAGAATCGGATAGAACGGGAGATGGACGCCTGATCAGATCCGTTGCACATATCAATCTGTTGCAACATTTGCGCGTTTGATATTGTGCCCGATTTTGTCCGTAGCATTACCAAAACGACCCTCATTGGTTTGATTTCTTAAGGAATTGACGGTTGAGCATCCCGAATGGTTGCTTCGAGGGTGACATGAAT
>JAROBA010000078.1 GCA_029432815.1 Pontiellaceae bacterium B1224
GTGAAATCGGTCACCCGAAGGGTGAAAATGAAG
This sequence comes from Pontiellaceae bacterium B1224, assembly GCA_029432815.1. GTDB lineage: Bacteria > Verrucomicrobiota > Kiritimatiellia > Kiritimatiellales > Pontiellaceae > Pontiella. The sequence continues at coordinate 34 of JAROBA010000078.1, forward strand.
GAAACAAAAAGACGAACCTTGTGGGTGTGAAGTGTGGTTTGGGATTGATGCCGGTATCATTGGATAAAACACCGTTTCCTTCATTTTCATTCCCGGATCTAGGCTTATCTGCGTCCGCCACGCTCACCGCCGGGAGGCGGACCCGTGGGGGCTTCATCTTCCGAAAGGAAGCCGTCGCCATTTGCATCCAGCTCGGCAAAAATTTCTGCTGGACCATCAAACTCCTCTGCGGAAACGAGGTTGTCGTTGTTCTTATCCAGCTGCGCCACAAACTCGGCTCCCGTCATCTTTTTTCCGCCACCTTTACCCATCGGGCCGCCCGGTTGCTGGCAACCCGCACAAATCCCGATCAGCACTAAAACTCCAACGCCTTCAATCATCTTCATTGGTTTTATTCCTTTTTGTTTTCGATTGTTGACGCGGAACATAGCTATTCCAACCTTAAGGCCGGATTAAGGGATGCCTGTTTGAAGGCGTTCATTTTCAAACGGCCTTCAGGCCGGGTCGCTCACATCCGGCAGACGCCGAATGTAGAAGGCGGAAAACAGGGAACAGATGCCGAGTATAAGTACGGTAGCGGCGGGCCCCAGCCAGTCGCCGATCAGACCGATCAGGCCGCCGGCCAGCATCAGAATGCCGATGAGCGTATTGGAAACCGCCACATAGGCCGCGCGGTTTTCACCGGTCGCCATATCCACCAGATACACCTTGCGGCCCAGCCGGACGCCGCCGTGCATGATGTTCAGCACCAGAAAAATCGCCGCCATGCCGTACGCATTCACCACCCAGCCCCAGCTACCGCTGACCGCAAAAAAAGTAAACAGGCCGAGCACGCCCGCACCGGACGCCGCAATTGTCATCACCTGCCGGCTGGAGCGGTCGCCCATATAGCCCCAGAAGGGGGCCGACAGGCTGGAGGCCAGTCCGTTCGCAATGATCAGCGAACCGAGGCCGGCCAGCCCTTCGCCGGTATGCGACTGGGCAATCAGCACATAAAAAGGCGGCGCAAGCGCAACCGACAGCAGCAGACTGCGGGCAGTTACGAAATGTCGGAACTGCGCATCGGTTTTCAGAATGCGGAGCTGCTGCATGGCGACCGCCAATGCATTTCCACCACCCTCCGTTGCGCCCGGCTGTTCAACAATCGTTGAAAAAATGAAGGCCGCAAAAATCCAGAGCACACCGCCGGCCAGCAACATTCCGGAAAAAACGCGCGGGCCCGCTTCGGAAAGATCCGTCGATCCCAGCCATAAACCAATCACCAGCACCGCAATGCCCGAAAGGCCCGCGCTCCAGCCCATCAGTGCTCCCCGGCGGCTTTTTGAAACCGTCTTTCCCAACACATCCTTTGCCGACACCGAACTCAGCCCGCGGGAAAGGCTGAACACAATCAACATGGACATAATCAGAATTCCGGCGGCAACGCCCTCGGTGCGGACCGCCGCCCAGGCCATGCCGAACAGGCTGATCGCCGAAAGCACGGCGCCCGCAATCCAGACCGATTTACGGATCGCCAGTTTCCGAACCGCCGCCGCCACGGCCAGCTGCGGCAACAGCACGCCGCCCTCGCGGACCGGAACCAGAAAGCCGGTAAAAAGCGCCGGCACCCCCAGCATGCCGAACAGCCATGGAATAATCAGTTTGGCACTGCCGATTTCATCAGCCACCTTACCCAGCAGATTGGCCACCAGATAGGCGAAAAAATTACGCGGCTGATCGTTGCACGCGGAATCGGGAATATCCTTGCACACACGCGCTTCCTCATCCCCAGTGATGCGGTTGTAAAGCGCTTCTATAATCAATGTACGGTCGTTTTTTTTCATCCGTCAAATCCTGTATTCCACCATCCGGAAAATGCTGAATTACGTCCAGCAAAAATAAAATCATTAGATCGAGTGCAGGGCCTGATCGATTTGGGTGCGGATTTCGCGGGCGGCTTGTTGGGGGTCGGGGGACTGGCAGATGGCGGAGACGACGGCGAGGCAGTCGGCGCCGGCGCGGATGACGTCGGCGGCGTTTTTGGCGTTGATGCCGCCGATGGCGACGAGCGGTTTGTCGGAGCGCTGACGGATGGTGCGGATGCCGTCGAGCCCCCATTCGGTGACGGTATCGGTTTTGGTTGGAGTTTTGAAAACAGGGCTGATGCCGAAGCAGTCGGCGAGCCGGGCGTCTTCGGTTTCCAATTGAGCAAGGTCTTCGATGGAATAGCCGAGCGAGCGGCAATCTGCCCAGACGGAGCGGATGTGGGCGGGGGAACAATCGCTACGACCGACGTGTATGCCGAACGCGCCGGACTGCATGGCGACGTCGAGATTATCGTTAATGATCAGCGGGACGTCATAACTTTGAAGCATCGCCTGCAGGCGTTCGGCTTTGCGAAGAAATTCATCGGGCGCGGCGTGTTTTTCGCGCAGCTGCACTACGTCAACCCCGCCCAGCACGGCCTGCTCAGCAACGTGCACAAAATCGCGCCCGGCGCAGTCCGCTTCCGAGATCACCAAATACAGCCGATAAGGAAATGGGTTGGCCATGATCAGGATTCCATGCGCAGGGTGTTGTCAAATTCATCGGCGGTCAGATTGTAGAGTTTGTCGAGCAGGTTCATCTGCAGGCTACCGGGCCCGTTGCTTATTTTTTCGGCCAGCTCGCCGGCGATGCTCAGCAGGGCCGTTGCGGCGGCCATGGCTTCGGTTTTATTTTCGGTCACGGCGAGGAACGCACCAATCAGGGCGGTGGCCGTGCAGCCGAGTCCGGTGACGCGCGTCATCAGGGGCGTGCCATTATGGATTTGCACGAGGGGCTGGTCGGAGACAATAAAATCGGTTTCACCGGAAATGCCGATGACTGCTCCGGTGAGTTCATGCAGGGCTTGTGCGGCGTCCAGCGCTTCCGAACTCTGCGCGGTGCTGTCGACGCCTTTTGTCTTGCTTTGATTGGCGTTGGCCAGTGCCAGAATTTCGGAGGCGTTGCCGCGAATCGCCGTAGGGCGCAGCCCGATGAGGTGCGATAAAACTTTATCCCGGTAGGCCGTGGCTCCGGCGCCGACAGGATCGAGAACCCAGGGCTTTTTAAGGGCTCGGGCTCGGCGGGCCGCCTGCAGCATGGCATCGGACCACGCATGATCCAGCGTTCCAATATTCACGACGAGTGAGCTGCAGAGCGCAACCATTTCGTCAATTTCTTCGCGGGCGTGAGCCATGATGGGCGAAGCGCCGATCGCCAGCAGGGCGTTGGCGGTGTTGTTCATCACGACGTAGTTGGTGATGTTGTGGACCAGTGGCGATTGGGTGCGAACGGCGAGGATGTGTTTCCAAAGAATAGTTTTCATAGCGATAAATCCGGTGGAGGTTGAAAGAACAAAGTATGACCTTCAAACAGCTACGCTTTTCCTTCCGCTTGATCAACCCCGAACATAGGGCAAACAATCATGCCCTCGTCAAACCCCTCTTCAGAATCGGCCCGCACCAACCTTGACAGTATTTATGCATTTTATTAATAAATAACGTTTTAAAATGGTCTGCCGGCGGCAGATGCCGCATTCGTCTGAAAAGCGGTTTTCGATCAACTCGCAGGGAATTCATAAATGGGTTTAAAGCATGAAAAATAATCTAATGGGTCTTTTGGTTTTCATATTTATCCTAACCGGTTTTTCCGTTTGCGGTGCGCATAATGAAAACTCTTCCGATGAGGGAGACCGTGCCTCATATCAGGTTCAGGAATTCGTTCATCCCGGAATTCTTCATAACATGGATGATCTGGAATTTATGAAGATGCGGGTGAATAACGGGGATGAGCCATGGTTGAGCGCATATCAGAAAATGCTGTCCTGGAAAGGGTCATCATTGGACTGGGTAGCCAAACCTGTTCCGAACGTCCATCGCGATAGCTATGGGGCCAACAGGGTTGGTGATCCGGCGATCACCCACGATGGGGAAGCCGCATATAGTCATGCGCTTCAATGGGTAATTACCGGCAATGAAGCGCATGCTGAAAAAGCAAAAGAAATTCTGAATGCCTGGTCCGCCACGTTGGAAACTATTACCGGTAAGGACGATAATTTATTGGCCGGTATGGCCGCTCAAAAATACTGTAACGCGGCCGAGATTCTTATGTACACCTATGACGGCTGGCCGGAAAGTGAAGTCGATCAGTTTAAAAATATGCTGCTCACCGTCTACCTTCCTCTGATCTCTAATTTTTATACCAACAGCCCGAACTCAAATGGAAACTGGGGCCTTTCCATGGTGAATTCCGTGTTGGCGATTGCTGTGTTCTGCGACGATGTGGATTTGTTTAACGGGGCCGTTGCCCACGTTATGCGCACAAGCCGACAACCCTATTCCACTCTTTCGGGCTACATTGATGCCGAAACCGGACAATGCCAGGAAAGTGGACGAGACCAAGGGCATTCACAGATGGGGCTGGGCTATCTGGGAGCTATATGCGAAATCGCATGGAAACAGGATATTGACTTATATGCTTACCTCGATAATCGCCTTTTACTAGGCATGGAATATACTGCGGCCTATGGCTTGGGCAACGAGGTTCCTTACTACAATATGTATGATAAATTTAAGGACCGTATTTCTGAAAAAAGTCGGGGGAATTTTGAGCCTATCTTTGAACGGGTTTATAACCACTATGTAAGAGTAAAGGGCCTTTCCATGCCGTTCACTGAGCAGGTAATCGAACAAGAGCGTCCCGAAGGTTTTACATCATCCATGACGTCATGGGGAACTCTCACCGCCTACCAGGAAGGGTTGGAGGAAGAAACCCCGACTGCTTCCGCGCCGAATAAATAAAATCGGGGTAGCGCGGGGCGTAGTCGTCGAAGATGATGAAGTCCTGCATTTTGATACGTTTGACCAGGATGGTTTTCATCAGGAGCGAAAGCCGGTCGGGACCGTCTGGAAGTTCGGTGTCGTTAGTGCGCAATCAGGCCGCAGAGTGGCATCCGAGCACCGGTTGCCGCAGCAATCACTACGGTTTCGCCCGGCTGCGGTTGGCCGATATCCAGCAGGCCCATGTAAGCGGTAAAGCCTGGCATGCCCAGCACGCCGAGCGTTAGCGAGGGCTGTTCCATCGTCGGATCCCCGCTGGGTCTTCTGCTGAATGAACACTGGGGCTTTGCCGCCTTATACCACCGACTAATACATTCCAGTATGAATGCAGGTCAAATTGCAGCGAATGAATGGAAAACACAAATGAGTCCCCCTATCTGGATTCACTGCTTTCCATTCATTCGTTGCCTTATAGCTCAAAGCGATAAGTTTTAGAAGATGGTATTAGGTCTTTCAATCCTGCTGTTGCCGAGCACCCGGGCACCCGGCTGCCGCTCGCAAAAGTGATCGGAAAAATATGGTGGTCCGGTCTTGTTCTCGCACTGCAAGGTGTCGGGTTTGCCGCCGCCTGCTGTGCCGCCGCAGGAATCCTCATCACGCTCCGCTTTGCTCAGCGGCGTCCCTGAGCCGTGCCGAGTTCCAAGGATTGGAACGGCGATCGCGTGGTTTTGCGCGGGGCAGGGCAGGCGAGACGCCTGCGATACGATTTCGGCGGCGTCCGAATGTGGTATTGGAGGGAGTATCGGATTCAACACCCGAAGGTTTGTAGAACCGTTTTCAGGCTTGGAATTTCTATATTTTGTGAGAAGTCCCTCTGATCGTGTAGGTTCAGATAATCAAATCCAGAGGGAGATCGCTGATATCTCGTAGCCGGTTACCATTGATCATGGTGCGAAGAAGTTCTTGAGAATCATCATGTTCTGACTCATTGATAGATTCTTTCAGTTCGTCTAGTGCAATATGATACACAAAGTCTATGTCACCAGTACCTAATGCAAGCGAGGCAATTCGGCTCGGAAGAGGTTCGGCAGTCACGATTACAATGTGGGGGACTCGGCCTTTACGATTTCTGATTAAGTTCAACCCTTCCGATCGAGCATTTTGAGCGCGGTCACTTCTTAACGTCCACTTGCACGATACACTAGCATGAAGGATTTCAGTGGTATTATTGCATTCGCGTAAACCAGTCATTCGAGCAGTGGTTTCATCGACTAGATTTTCTTTTTGGTTGATAACATTGTCATCCCATAGAGGGTGCAAACAAAGCGTAAGCACCCGTTTTTGTTAAGGTTTTTGATGTCTGTTCCATATAGTCAGTTCCGATTTTTT
>JAROBA010000079.1 GCA_029432815.1 Pontiellaceae bacterium B1224
TTTCATCTGCTCGCTTGACGGATTTCATGTTTGTCTGTTAACATTTTCCTAAATTTAAAACAACGAAATATGCGAGTCAGTGACGCCGAGCCAAAAATGTGTTAGACGGAACGATTCCATACAATTAACTGTTGGCCAGAAATAGAAAATGAATATAACGAATCTAACAGAAGGTGACCTTCCAGCACTTGCGTCTCTCTATAAAAATTTCTGGGGAGAAGAATCATCACTGGAAAAAATGAAGGCCACATTTTCGAGGCTCCAAAGCAACCCTGATTATATTTTTCTGGTAGCCCACTGTGATAATCAGGTCGTTGGTTCAGTAATGGGAATCATATGCCATGAGCTTTACGGTGACTGCAAACCATTCATGGTTATTGAAGATTTGATTGTTGATCAGAATGCAAGACGTCAAGGCATCGGCTCTCAGTTGATGAAATCAATTGAAGACGAAGCAAAACAGCGGGATTGCTGTCATATCCTTTTAGTGACAGAAACCGATCGTTCTGATGCACGACAATTCTATGCGTCACTGGGGTTTGATCCTTATAAAAACAAGGGATTCAAAAAGAAGATTTAAAACATGGCCAACCAGAGCCTTGACCTTACCGTGAAAACGCCCGCCGATCCGGTCAACGTTTTGCGCACGGCAGGTCAGGCTTAACGTTAGACTCGACAAATATAATGACAGCAGAAGAGACATTCATTCAGTTTGCATCCAAAGCCATACACAAACGGTGGCGTGATCGGTATGTTTCAATAGCGACCACCAAGCGAGGAAAGAAAACAATTCTCGAAGACCTCTGGCATCAGTTTGAGGATCGAATTGATCAAGCTACAATTATTGAAGATCTTCCTTCTGAAGCATGGCGATCCCCAGCATTTTCTTATAGTCAAACCAATGGATTTGGAAGAGAAGAGGAATCAGTTCGCAAAGCATTTGATACAGTGGGTGATGGAAGCCTGATAATCGATAAATCAGGAAAATATGGCATCTACCAACCTGAAGACATGATTGATAACATCAAAAAAATAAAAGTCTAACCAGCGAGTAGACCCTACTTGGACAACGCCCGTTTTTGAAGGCAGAATCTGATTCCCAAGCGGGTCACTCGTAACGTTCGGTACTTTGAATAAAATTTGAGAGAGAATAATTAACGACCAGTGGCGGCAACGTGTTCTGCTCAATAGGCTCGATCACGAACACCGTAGAAAGCGGAACTGAATCTAATCAAAATAAAAAAAACCGAACCAGTCAATAGAGGCTATCGTGACAACGCCCGTCGATGAAGTTAAACTCGTTTGCACTCAGCCTCATCTCAAACGTTGTGCATGGATAAAAATATGAACTTTGAACTAAACACATCATTAGTTGCGTTTCTTGACATCTTGGGTTTCAAAGAGAAACTGCTGAGTGTGTCAACAGAGGAAAACCTTAAAGCACTGTATAACGAAGTAAAACAAGTACATGAGTTCTTCGACAAAGATCCTGATTCAGAATTAACCCAAAATTCCCAAGAACAATCTGCACGGTCAATATCATCACTATCGGATGCTGTAGTTATAGCGTTAGATTTTGATTCCCCTCTTTCAGATTACATGGAATTACTAGACATTATTGCTTCAGAACTTTCAGATATGGCAATGTCTCAAGGACAATGCGTAACTCAAGGAATCTTTCTTCGAGGCGGAATCGATGTCGGTTATCATTTCTTGGACCCGACAAAAGACATCATTTTGAGTGATGCGATGGCTAAAGCCTACACCTTAGAAGGAGAAGCATGTTATCCAATCATTTGCTTCAATCCTGAGTTGTATGAAGCATTAATTAATGATGATGGGAATGATTGTTATTCAGAGGATATATCTCCTAGGAATTCATTATTTGCGACCACAACCCACCCTAAAACAGGAGATGAAATACATTTCCTTGATTATTTCAGAATTTGCATCGCCAATCTCGATCAGTGGTATTGCCATGATGATCTTGAACGCTATCGAGCAGAACAGGATATAGATAAGAAACAAGCAATCCTGAATGAATCATACATGAATAATATTTTGGCATACGTTTCTGCTCATAAGGATGCAATTGAAGCTGAATTAAAAAAGGAACTGCCAAAGCCAGTAATGAAGAAATATCTTTGGTTAGCTGATTATCACAATAATCATGTCGATGGGTTTGAATTTGGGAATAAATACAAAATTGCACAACCAGCGGGTTGACCTTACCGTGAAAACGCCCGTCGAGTCAGGCAAAGCACAAGGCACGGCAGGTCACCCGTAACGTTAGCCACTGATAGAAACTACCAATGACAGAAGCCGAGATATTAGAAAAACAGCCATTGTCTGGTGAATTCGAAGAGCATTGCTTCTGCACCTCAGGAAACACACTTTGGGTGAAGTTTCTTGATGATCAATATATCGAATGGGTTGGTATATTTGGATGTAGTGAATGGCCAACATTCAGCACTATTATAAAGCTCCCCAATAAAAATCAATTCTTCATCGTTGCCGGAGGACAAGGTTATTTTGTTGATCCCAATACCAGAGAGGTAATTGACCAAACAGAGTGGGATAATATTTCAGGAGCTTTATACAACAACAATACTGATGAGATTATTTTGACGGACGGTCTACGCCTTGCCCTTTTGAAGGAAAATAAAATACATTGGGTCAGTGAACGAATTTCGGCTGATGGAATAGAATTCATTAATCAGAGTAACAACATCATTTCAGGAACACTGAATGATCTTACGGCAGATTGGTGTGAATTTAAGTTCGATGTATTCAGACGGGAAATTAAAGCTCAATGGGAATTCTATAAAAATTGGGGCTAACCAGAGCCTTGACCTTACCGTGAAAACGCCCGTCGATCCGGTCAACGTTATGCGCACGGCAGGTCAGGCTTAACGTTCGGTAACGAGAATTAAAATGAAAGAAAAAGATGATTGGAGACTCCAAGGACAAGAGCGGTACCTGACGGGTTCTACTCTCATCCATCGGAAATACAGGCAGAATCCAAACAATCCCAATTGGGATCATGATCATTGTGAGTTTTGTGGAGAAACATTTTCGCTGCTTGATGATCCAGAGCATCTCAAAGAAGGCTATGCCACAGAAGATGATTACAGGTGGATTTGCTCTACTTGTTTTAATGATTTCAAAGAAGATTTTAAGTGGCGGATTAAAGAAGAAAAATAAAACACCGAACCAGTGGGTGGAGCCTACGGTGGCCGACGACAATTGATTAAGTAAAGTTTGTGTGCACCGGCGGCTCACCCATAACGTTCGACTCAATAAATGAAAATGAAGATTCCAAAGCAATCGTTTACAGCAATAGTCATTGTCTCTTTGGCAAGCCTTTGGATTCGTGAGTTATCCTTGCGGAAAGCAATTGAAGAAGCAGATCACTACATAATGCCATTCGTCGTGAGTGGAAATTTATTCAGAACTGCACCACACCAGTTTACTTTCTTTGACATGATGACAGATTTGGGAACAGTTAAATTTAAACCCGGATGGTATATTGGATATGAACCAGTTGATGTTTTAGCAAATGGCATTTCTGTTCGAGTTCCAATGTTTGGGAAGGCAACAGGAACAACTCATGGGGATTTGACTCATGCTCTAAACCTTCCATTTGGTGAAGAAAGAAAACAAGCAATTGAAAAACTACTAAATGACTAGTCGAACCAGTGGGTGGAGCCTACGGTGGCCGACGCCTGTTGATTAAGTGAAGTTTATGTTCACCGGCGGCTCACCCATAACGTTCGCCGGAGAAAGATATGAAGATAAAATCTATATCTATAGTTATAGCAACATTTACTCTCCTTGCTATCTCAGGTTGCAAAACACCAACCACTCAAGCTCCAGGTCAATCTGTGTACGTAACCAGAGGTCAATCTCTGCACGTAGCCACAAGAGTAATCGATGTTGAAAGTAAGGAGTTATTGCAAGAAGCTATGGGGAATATTCGAAAGTTGCAGTTTCTTTTTTATTCTGGTCGCGGACATAGCATTGAGGTCTCTGTATTTAATAACGAAGATATTGAGTCGATTAAGACTTCGCTTTTGCAGTATCCAGTTGTACCAAGAGGCGTGATATACAAAATCGACTATACCAATTCGGAGTATGTATGGATTACTATATTGGGTCCAATTCTTCAGGATGAGGCAGAAACCTACCAGAAACATTATACGTTCAGGATGAAGGTCCAAGAGCTGAGTGCCGAGATCATGCGAGTTTTAGATGATGTTTCAAGTGGCATTGTGAAGAATGCGACAATACGACCTAAGCGGAATGACCTGAAACAAAGGGAAACTGAATGAAGTCCTTTGTAAAAATATTTACAGAAATGAAAATCAATAAAGCAAGACAGGCGAACCAGTCAATTGAGGCTATCGTGACAACGCCCGTTGAGTCAGGCAAAGTTGGTTTGCACTCAGCCTCATTTCAAACGTTAGGCTGAGATAAAAAATGGATTGGAGCAAAGCAGGAATAGAAATATTAAGTGACTTCGGCATGTTTCTAAAAGAGCTAGCCGCAGAAACAGATCGCGGTTGTGCAATTATTTCAATGGCACTAATAGACATCAGATTGAAAGAGATTCTATTGGCATTCCTAGTTGATTCCAAATCGACATCAGAATTAATAGAAGGCTTTAATGCACCTTTATCGAGTTTATCTGCTCGTACCAAAGCAGCATTTTCACTTGGTCTACTTACTAAACAGGAATACGATAATATTAATATATTTCGCAAAATCAGAAATGAATTTGCACACCATCCCCATGGAATCAGCTTCACTACTCCAACAATAATTTCTTTATGCAGTTCAATCACCTTGAGGTTTGAATTGCTCGCTAAAAATGAAGAACAAACCACTGATATGAATTCCATTAATGACAAATCAGCTAGAATGAAATTCAGCATCGGCATCTTTGTTTTAACAAGCATGATTATGATAAGAGCCAGATGCGCTATGTCTGAAAAAAGAGAAATTCTAAAATATGAATGGGATTAGCCTAACCAGCTCATAGACCCTACTTGGACAACGCCCGTCGATTCGGTCAACGTCAATTCCCAAGCGGGTCATGAGTAACGTTCGGTTTTAAGAGAGGACAATAAAATGGAAATAAAAAGTCCAAATACATATCAATGCACAGGGTGTTGGTACCTATCTATTTTTTATATCAATCCTGATGACCCCAGAATGATTGTTAAAAGAAAGTCTGGTTTGGGATGGACTCTGAATTTAGCAAAGCCATTGGCAATCCCAGTTCTTCTGCTTCAAATCGCATTTATTTATGCCCCATTTAAAGCTTTGGAATATTTTGATATCAACCCGGGTGGATATCATGTGCTTGCTGGCATTATCGTTTTCATGTGTCTCATTACATTTTGGAATTGGATGTCGAATCCAGCTCATTTTCAACAGAAACAAAAATAACCGAACCAGCAGGTCGAGCCTACGCCGACATCGCCCGTCGATCCGGTCAACGCACATTCCGGCGCGGCTCACCCGTAACGTTCGGCAGAAGAAAATAAATCGAAAGGAGCAGAGTGAAACACAGGGTAATTTTCTATTTCCAAACAATGGAAAAAACAAATCAGGACAAATTCCCTACTGGCACAATGTGAAAGAAAAGAAATTCCGATCATCGGAAATAAATGCTCATCAACAGAAAACAAAATAGCCGAACCAGTGGGTGGAGCCTACGGTGGCCGACGCCTGTTG
>JAROBA010000007.1 GCA_029432815.1 Pontiellaceae bacterium B1224
TTCACAGGAAAACCATTTTTCCGACGTAATGTCATTCATTCTCAAAATGGTTTTCCTTACCAGAAATTGATAAATGAGAACATACAAGGCTATCGATGCCCGCAGACAGACGTGGAATTGAGTGCTGGTTTTGGGTTCCAGTGTTTGGAATTTTCGGTAGGGTGTTTAGATGCGAATTACGAGTGGAATATTGAGGAACCGACGCTTTGAGGTGCCTGACAGCGAAGTTCGGCCAACGATGGAGTCGGTGCGCGAAGCGATTTTTTCTTCGCTGGGTAATACATGTGACGGACTGAAGGTGCTCGATCTTTTTGCCGGTTCCGGTGCGCTGGGCATGGAAGCCTGGAGCCGCGGTGCGGATTCTGTAACCTTTGTGGAGCAAAGTTCCAATGTCTGGAAAAATCTGCAGCAGAATATCCAATCATTGGAAAACAACGATCTCGGAAAAGCGAAGTGCATTAAGTCCGATGCCGTGAAATGGCTGGCCCGGGCCGGACAGCAGTTCGACCTTATTCTGGCCGATCCGCCCTATGATCTGCCCGATGCCATGGCGCATACGCTCGATGGAATCTTGGAACATTCCGTTTTAACTGGCCAGGGAATACTGGTATATGAGATGCGCTCCAGGGGCGAACCGGTGGTTTCCAAGGACTGGAAGATCATACGCGATAAAAAATACGGCAAGACCCGGGTCTTGATACTTAAATTGAACAAGGATGCAACATGAACGAAGCGGCAGTATGCGCAGGAACTTTCGATCCCATTACGATGGGGCACCTCGATGTGATTGAACGAGCTTCGCGCATTTTCCCGCGTGTTGTCATTGCCGTGGCCGTCAACCCAGGAAAAAGCCCGCTGTTTTCGGTGGAAGAGCGGATTGAGCTGGTGAAAAAATCCACCGCTCATCTATCCGGAATCGAAGTGGAAACGTTTAATGGCCTGTTGGTTGATTTTGCCAAAGCCAAAGGGGTCCACGTCATTGTTCGCGGGCTGCGGGCGTTTTCCGATTTTGAATATGAATTCCAAATGGCGCTGATGAACCGGAAACTGAAGTCCGAAATTGAAACCCTCTTTCTGATGCCGAAACAGGACTATTCCTATGTCAGCTCCAGCAATGTGCGGACCGTGGCCTCGATGAGGGGCGACATCACCCCGTTCGTGCCGCCGCCTGTTGCTGAAGCGCTGCAGAAACGCTTTACTTAATGGCAGCAGTGGCTCTTTCGGCACAGTTTGAAGTTGCGAATGTGGGCGGATGCGATAAAAAGCCCGCCTGCGGTGTTGAACCATGCGCTTGGTGGAATGGGGCCGCCGACGGCCCGAGAGCATCCCGCACAGGTGGCGCAGGTGGTGTGAGTCATATATTCGAAGAGCGTTACGGCAATCATAATGCCGAGGCCGATCAGGGCCAGCGTCGCGGTCCATTTATCCTTGTGCTTCCTGCATCCCATAAAAATGGAGAGGGTTGTGGTGGGCAGTACAAGCAACAGCATCCAGAGGTGGAAGTGCTCATGGGCAAAGAGGCTGGCCGCAACGATGGGAAGCACTGCAAGCACGATCGGCATCATCAGGCAGTGAATGCCGCAGATGACGGCCATGCTGATGGCGAGTTGATCGAGAATGGCAGTTGTTTTCGGGATGGATTGAATTGGTTTCATAATCAGTTTAGTGGGGTTGGTTGATGGGAATTATTTTCCGATAGATCCAGCTCGCAGCGGCTGCAATGCCGAAAAGCACACAGCTGACGATGCAGATGGTTTGATTGGTCGGGAAATCGTGTTCGAATGAAATCACCATTCCCAGAAAAGTGGCGAGCATTCCGGCGATCGGGGCAATGGCCAGCACCCATTTGATGCGTTTGCTTAAAATGAGTGCCGTCGCGGGGCAGACCACCAGATAGCAGAAGACCAGCAGAGCACCGGCAATTTGTGACGTTGCGGAAATCACCACGCCGAGCATGAGAAAGTAGAGCGATTCCCAGATCCACGTTTTGATGCCCAGCACGCGGGCGGCTTCCCGATCGATAAAGCTGTAGAGAATGGGGCGCAGGAAGATCAGAAAAAGAACCAAGGCCGGAACCAGCAGGGCCAGCAAGGTATAGAGCTCTTTTTTTGAAGATAGAATCAAATCCCCATAGAGCACAGCATTCACTTCCATCAGCCCCGGTCCGCTTTTCGAGACCAGCAGAATGGACAGCGCGGACGCCGCAATAAACATGATGCCCATCAGCGTATCGCGCGGAATCCGCTGCTTCTCAAATGGAATGGCGAGCAGACTGACCGATGCGAGCACGAGTACCAGCGATCCGGCCAACGGTGGAATGCCGAGCAGGAAGGATGCGGCAACGCCGCAGGTGGCCACCTCGGATAGGGTAATGCCGATGAAGACCGCCCGTTTTAGGATTACAAAAACGCCCAGCAGGGCACAGACCGCGGAAACGAGAAGTCCAGCGCGCAGGGCTTCTGGAAACTGGCAGTAGAGACAGGTCATGGCTTCATGCATTGGCCGGTCCTCCGTCCCCAATGGAAACAATGGCGGCTTTGCCGTGCCGAACCTGACACATGCTGGAGGTCAGCGTTCGCATCAATTCCAGATCGTGGTGCGCCATCAACACCGTTTTGCCCTGTTCGCGATTGAGTTTGAGCAGATACCCGAGCACCTCGCGTTCCGACTGCTCATCCAGCTCGGAGGTTGGCTCATCCATAATGATGACGTCCGGCCCGGAGACCAGTGCGCGGGCAATCAGCGTTTTCTGTTTCATGCCGCCGGACAGCTCACGGAAGGTTTTATCCGCGTGCTCAGCCATATCCAGCATGGCCAATGCGTTTTCAATCGCATCGCGCTGTTCAGCAGAGAGCGGGCGGAAGCGCCGCCGTTTTGGATAGAGCCCCATCCCGACAATTTGCCGAACGCTGACGGGAAAGAGCGGATCAATCACTTTATGCTGGGGAACATAGCCGGCCGTATTCTGATGGAAGGGGCTGTGAATCCGCCCCCGCCGAATCGGAATAAGGCCGAGCATCGCGCGTAGAAGTGAGGTTTTTCCGGAACCGTTCGGCCCGGTGAAAGGCAGAAAAATTCCTTCCGGAATCTCCAGGTTCACCTGATGCAGCACCTCGGTCCGGCCATAGGCCACACACACATCTTCGCATGTTATGATTGATCCGCTCACGGTTAGCTTCCGGTGATCCGATTAATGATGAGATCAATCAGCTCGAAGTAGCCATCGCCTTCGGGATCGCCGCCGGTGTCGGTCGGGGCAATCACGATCCGGGCATCGGTTTTATCGGCCACCCGCTTGGCGGCCTTGGTGCTGTACCACGGTTCCTGCAGGATAAGCCCGATTTTTTGCGCACGGATGGTTTGCTCCACCTGGGTCAGGTGCGACGGACTGGGCGGAACGCCGGGCTTCGGTTCCAGTTCAGTGGCAATGTCGATGCCGAAGCGGTTCGTGAAATAGATCCAGCTTTTGTGATAGGTCACAATGGACTTACCATTAAGCGGCTCCATTTGGGCCATCCATCCAACCATTCGCCGGTCAATTTCCGCTCCGAAAGCGGCGGCGTTTTCAGCATAGGCCTCCGCATGTTCCGGATCGAGCATTCCCAGTCGTTCCGCAATGACGCCAGCTACGAGCTTCGCATTTTCCGGATCAATCAGGTAGTGCGGGTTGCCCTGGGCATGAACATCGCCCATGGCCCGGCTCAGCATGCTGGCATCCGGAACTTCCAGTTTCCGGATCTGTTCCGACGTATCCAGATGTCCCGGTTGACCCGGTCTGATTTTACGGTTGCGCGAGCCGTTGATCACGGGCATTTCCCAACCGACCTCCAGGTCCATGCCGGTGCGGATCCAGAGATCCGCATTGCGGGCCATCATCACATATTTCGGACGGGCCTGCAGGTGGTGCGGATCCTGTTTTCCGGTGCAGATCGAGGCGACGGAAGTGTATTCACCGCCGACAATCTCTACAATGGATGCAAGGGTGGACGTGGTGGTCACCACCTCCACCTGTTTCGCCAGTGCGATGGCCGAAGTTCCGACCAGAAGGGCCAATAGAATATTTTTTTTCAGCATGGCAGCCTCCTAGAACTGGTGGGCGCCATGGGCACCGATGGAGAAGGTTAACTGAACAAAGGCCTGCCAGACATTCTGCACGCCCTCGTCGCCAAGGTCGTAGTCGCCGTTGTCGAGCTGAAAGCGAATCAGCGAAAATTCAGAAGGCCGGAAATCAACCATGGCCGTTGCACGCCAGCTGTCGCCGTATTTTTCCTCGTCTTCGCCGGGTTCCTGAAATTCGTTGGTCAGGCCAACCTGATCCCAGCGAAGCCCAACATTCCAGCGAGGCAGAAAACCATAGGTGCCTTGAATATAATACCCATCCTGCGCGCTGGTCAGTGAGCCTGAAGCTGTCTGCTGATCGAGATCCTTGTTGCCCAGGTAATACTCGGCCTGCAGTTTGACATCGCCCTGGCCATAGGCCTGGAGGGAATCGTACATGTAGACGGCATCGCCCCCGACAAAAGAACTCAACCCATCGTAATAGTTGGTTGAAACACCCTCTTCATGAATTTCCTGATGCCTTCCAATCGCACCGAAAAGGCCCAGCTGAACTTCATGGTGATCGGCCTGAAGCGGTGCAAACTTAACCCAGCCAACACCCAGATGTGGTCCATCGTCTTCCGGCAAGGTTCCGGTGTCATCATCCGCCCGGGCAAACAGGTTTTCATCGTCGCCCTGGAAAACCTCAGCGCCAAACAGGAGGAGATATTTTGAGGTGGGTGCCAGCCAGGAAACCTGAACCCCGACATCATCCAGACCGTGGTCTCCAAAGGCCAATTCGTAGATCAACGGTTGATCCGCGAATTCCCATTCATGCTTATGTTTGGCATTAATATAGCCGAAGTTACTCTTGAATTTACCTGCTTTGGCCTGAAGCCCCCAGGGCAGGCCGGTGGTCTCTGCCCAGGCCTCTTCAATCTCTGCACTGTCTTCAAAGAGCGCGACAATAGCCTGAGTCCGGAAGTAGTTGTCAACTTCTGCGGAAAATGCCAGTTCCAGCTCTCCAAGATTAAAGCCGTTTTCATAGCCATGGTCATGATCATGTTCTTCTTCATCATGAGAATGGCTTGCAAATCCGGGCATCTCTTCTTTCATATGGCTCAAACTTTCATCCGAGTCCTCATGATAGTAGACCATATCGATAATCGCCGATATGGCCGGGTTGAAGGCTTGCAAGCCTCCTGAGGTATTCCCATAGAACTCGGTGTTTTCCAACGACTCCATCGTTGAAGGATTGTTGATGTTTGCTGCCTTGGGAGTTGTATTTGTTGCGGTCTGACTGCTGTCGTTGTGGGCCGATGCCCAAAGGGTAGAGCCCGCCAACAATGTGGCCGACCAGGTAAGATGTTTCATTGATTCCTCCAAAATTTCAAATGATTTAGTTTCCTGCCGTAACAGGACTGTATATAGGCTAAATCAGTTGAAACGGAGGGGCTCGGGCCTGCTGGTGATGAAAATGAGGTTCATCAACGGGTAATAGAATCGGTTTCGCTTCCTGAATGGAAATGCCGGTGTTTTTAATGTGTACGCAAAGCTCCGGAAGGTCGGCGGGCACAAGAATAAGTTCGCAAAGGGAGCAGTCGTCGTGGTGGTGCGGTTCCTCGGATTCCGGCTGTTCGGAAGCCGGAGCGGCATGGTTATGCCCGCAGGAACTGACTAAATTCGATTCATGCTGATGCGCTTCGCCATGCATAGGCATGTGCAGCCAGGGCAGCAGCACGGCCAAAGTAAGATAAATTAGTGACAAACTGGATCGAATTAGTCTCATATAAGAGCGGGTAAAAAATAGGATATGGGTTGACTCGTCAATGATTAAATAAATTCTAAACAGAGTAGAATAATTTTAGAAAAACGCGGTTGCTATCCAAAATCGAAGTGTGTAGCTTTCCCGACTTGTTCCAATTCAGGAGAGGTGTCTGAGTGGCTTAAGGAGCTCGCTTGGAAAGCGAGTGTACGAGTAATCGTACCGGGAGTTCGAATCTCCCCCTCTCCGCCATTTTTTCCGAAGGTCGGAAAAAACGGCAGGCCGAATCCCGGGAAGGGGTCGGTTTGGAGCATAACAAGCGAGCGTAGCTCAGTGGTAGAGCTCGACCTTGCCAAGGTCGTTGTCGAGAGTTCGAATCTCTTCGCTCGCTCCATTTTAAAGGCCGGTTCCAATCATTGGAATCGGCCTTTTTTCATTTCCTGTGGTCGCTATATTCCGGTACATCTTTTCCAATCATTGGAACCCGTTGCATGAAATTCCCGAAATACAGTCTGCTGGCCGCGTTGCTACTTGCCAGTCTGCCGGCCATGGCGCAGACGGAAGATCCGCTGGATGCGCTCGATGTCAGCTATATCTACGCCGCAGTGATGGGCTCGGGAACGTATAAAATTAACGATCTGCGAATCTCCATGCTTCGGGTGCCCTTCAGTTACACGCAGCAGGACTTGACGTTGGAGCAACCCGGCATCCGCTGGGATCTCCCTGTGGTTTTCGGCTATGACGCGTTGCAATATGAGGACTGGGTGAACCGGTTTCTGGAGGATGAACTCGTCACCTTAACCATTATGCCCGGCTTTGAAGTGATGCAGCATCTGACGGAGGCCTGGGTTTTTAAACCGTTCGGTAATCTGGGAATGAGCTATGATTTCACGCGGGACGAACCCGTTCTGATGGGCGTGCTCGGCATACGGATGCTGGGAACCTGGGAATATGCCGATGCCTCCGAATTCCGAATGGGCACGTCCATGCGCTATGCGGCGGAATATCAGATTGAATCGGACCGCGGCCTCGGATTTTCCATGTGGGAAGTCGGCTTCGACTATCGCCGCGACACGCATATTCGGGTGATCTCCCGTGACACCAATGCGGGCGTCTACTGGCGCTCCCAGTTGTTTCTGCCCGAATGGACGTTGCAGAAATTTCGCCGAGGCGAGGACACATCAGTCGCGTTGATTAATGAAATCGGGGTTTCCGTCGGACTCCGGCATCCCTTCAAAAAGTGGGGCCTCTCGGCATCGCGCGTCCGCACCGGCTTCCAGTTCGGCGACAACATCCGCGGCTGGACCTTCGGAACCGATTTCCCCTTTTAAGCCTATTGTCTGGCGCGGCCGGATCCAATTCGCTACGTTTTCCAGCCTTCGGAAAAAATGTAGACGCGACGCCCTCGTCGCGTTCCGGCGGGACGGGGCCGCACTGCGGGAAAGGCGACGAGGGCGTCGCTTCCACCTTGTAGTCTCCCCGCTATGAGAACAACGAGTTTTAAACGATGATCGATTTTATACAGGTGAGTAAACAGTTCGGCACGCAGGACGTGCTGAAATCCGTGACGTTCCGCATTAATGCCGGAGAGCACATCGGTATTGTCGGCCCGAACGGGGCGGGGAAGTCGACGATCTTCAGTCTGATCAGTCATGATATTGAGGCCGACAGTGGCGAAATCGTGCTCCCGAAGCACACGCGCATCGGCTACCTGCATCAGCAGCTCAACCCGCATGCGGTGGACCTTAATCTGCTCGACTATACCGAAGACTCGATTCCTGAACTGAAAACCATCCCCGAAAAGATCCATGCATTGGAAGCGCAGATGGCGGATTTCCAACCCTTGGAAAAAGAGCGGGCGCTGAAACAGATTGGCGAGATGCAGCACACGTATGAGCATCTGGGCGGCTACGAAATGCGTGCCCGGGCCGAGGCCGCGCTGTGCGGACTGGGTTTTCATGTGGAGGAATTTGATAAGCCCTTTTCCTCCTTTTCCGGTGGCTGGCAGATGCGTGCCGAGCTGGCGCGGACCCTGATTGCCAATCCTGATCTGCTGATGCTCGACGAGCCGTCGAACTTCCTCGACCTGCCGGCGGTGGAATGGCTTCAGAAATTTTTGCGGAGTTATGAAGGCACGATGCTGCTGATTTCGCACGATCGCTATCTCCTGCGATCGCTCGTCACGGTGACGCTCGAAATTGCAGGCGGCAAAACCACCCGCTATCAAGGGGGCTACGATTATTATCTGAAAGAGCGCGAGGAACGGATTCATCACGCTCTCGCGGCCAAAAAAAATCAGGATCGCGAAATTGAGCAGATCGAAAGTTTCATCCGTCGTTTCCGCGCCAAGTCGACGAAGGCCGCTCAGGTGCAGAGCCGAATCAAACAGCTCGAAAAAATTGAACGGCTGGAAGCGCCCGCGGCGGTTGCCAACCTTTCAAAAATTCGCCTGGCCGATCCGCCGCATTCCGGGCACGAAATCATTCGCCTTGAACAGAGTGGCTTGACCTACGATCAGCAACGCTGGATTTTCCAAGACTTGGATCTGAACATTAACCGCGATGAAAAAATTGCACTCGTCGGCTATAACGGGATGGGAAAAACCACCCTGCTGCGTTCATTAGCCGGGGCGCTGGAGCTCAGTGCCGGCAAACGTGTGCTGGGCCATAAAGTGGTAATCGGTTATCAGAGTCAGGACTTTGCCGAAACCATGCCGCCCGAAAAGTCGGTCTATCACATTGTGAAAGAGGGGAATCCCGCCGCATCGGAATCTGACGTCCGGAATCTGCTGGGCGGCTTCGGCTTCAGCGGCGACTCGGTGGAGAAAAAGTGCGAAGTGCTCAGCGGGGGCGAAAAAATCCGGTTGGCTTTTGCGCGCCTCTTTATTGATCCACCCAACTTTCTGCTGCTCGACGAGCCGACGACGCATTTGGATGTGAATGGGCGGGAAGCGTTGGAAACTGCGTTGAAGGACTATAAAGGCGCATTGTGCGTGGTGAGCCATGATGTCACGTTCACCCGGAATGTTGCCGAGCAGATCATTGCGATCGACGATACCGGCGTGACGCGTTACCACGGCGGGTATGATTACTATTTAGAGAAACTGGATTCGGCATCTGGAGGGCCCGGTTCCACCCGGGCTGCTGGAGGGTCGGATTCCTCCGCGACTGTTTCCGAGCAACCTGCCGCCAAAGGCAAAGATGCGCGAAAAGCCCGTGCGGCTCAGCGCGAAGCCGAAAAGGCGCTTAAGAAAATCGAAAACAAGATCGAAAAGTTGACCGAAGAACAAACCGCGTTATCGGAAGAAATGATGGCCCGCCGCGATGCCGACTTCGCCACCATCAACACCCGTCTGGCCCAAATTCAGTCCGAGATCCAAACCTTGGAATCCGACTGGGAAAGCACCGCCGAAGCACTATCGTAGAGAGTTGAGCTTGGGTATCCTTTTATAGGATGAATTGAATGTGATTCTTTCTGGGCTATCGCGCTGCTTCTGCTGAAATATGCCCCGCTAATGTGATGAGGAAGTTTTTCAAGCCGGTTAGCTCAGAGAGCTCACTGTAAGTTCCTGTAGATTTTGCATTTCGCGGGGAAAGTATGGTTGTGGCCGCCGTGTAGAGGTTTTCCTGCACGAGCCTCTGGCACAACAGGTCGTAGCGGTCTGCATAGGATGCGGTTTTAAATTCTGAAAAAACGGGGAAGTGCGGTTCTTGGCTATTGACGGGGTGCCGGGACTTCTCGCAGTCCTCGACGAGTATAATCCAACCAAGAAATGGTTTGGGCTGCTTGCCGAAGGCTCCTTCTCGATAGGCTGTCCACAGGTCATGGGCGCTACCGATGGCTTCTTCCGCCCGGTTGTTACAGTTGTTGCCAAAGGAGGGGCCGACGTGGCTTTTGAGTTCAATAACTGAAACCAAGCGCTCTTGATTCATGATGAGCATGTCCCAGAGTTTCGTTGGGCGGAAGTAGCCGGGCAAGGTTAGGGTGCGTCGTTCCAAATGGATATCGGCATGTTGTAGGCCATTCGCTCTCACTATGGTCTCGATCAGTGTCAGGAAGCCATCCATATTTTTGCCGGAAGTTACGCTTGAGCGCTCACCTTGGTCGGACTTGCCGGTGGACTTTTGCGTTTTCTTTGCCTGCATCCGTGTTTTCCAGAAGGAGCGGATGGCTTTCTTTGCAAGCTTTTCATAGTCGGCGATGTCGATGCTCATGGGCGTTCCTTCAGGGTTGGATTTCGATGGCTTCTCGCTCTTTGGTGCTCAACCGGTAAAGCTCGAAAACCGCTTCGGTACAAATGGTTTGGCTTGATTCTTTTACAAGCGTGGTTTTGATGTGCTCCGGGACATCACACCATTTCGGGAGGCGAATGCGACGGATATACTGGGCTTGGAACCGCAGGAAGCCTCCGCGCATACTTGTGGAATAGAGTGATACAAAAAGTCTGGCAATTCCCGATTCGAGCACTTTTTTCAGGGCACTCAGATTCCAATCATCCGATGTGATGTAGTAGAGGTTGTGGTGTGGGTAGAAGTGGCCCTCGTCAAGGACAACATGGGCATCGCCTTTAATGTCGGGGATCAACAGCTTTGGTTTTTTCATCAAGGTCGGGGTGATGCGGTCGATAGTGCGGTACCAGTTATTCGGGTTTCTTTGGGCACAGTTGCGCCGTTTGATAGCATTCACATGTTTTTCGAGGTAGGCCGCAAGTAACGGATACTCCTCCAGGTTGACCAGCGAACCATCCTCGGTGAATGGGTTGATCACACCATGCCCAAGCCAATCAATTTTTCCCGTTTTTATGTCGGCGGTCTTGATTAGTGGCAATTTACGGTCGGGTTCGACTTCCATAGATTGGAAGTCGCCAATGTAGATTTTGTCTGCACCTGTTGCCACGCCGATGCCCACTTTGCAATTGGCTTCCTCCAAGGAGGGGAAATCGGCCTCCAGCCTTCGGGCAACCGCAAGCTGGGGGAACAATTTCAAAATCCAAGGCTCATTGCGTTGCGCCACGTTTCGGATTTCGAAAACAGAGTCGTCATCCGTACCATCCCTGAGCTGTGCCGCCAATTTCGTCAATGCGGCTTTGTTGATATCCGGCTTGCAAGCAATCCGGGTGGTGCCAGATTTCACTCGTTTGATCAACGTAATAGCCGGATAGGCGCTGACTTCGGAGTGAAATGCCTGCGTGTCCACCATATCGACGTAGCACGCGAGGTGGAATTGTTCAGAAACCATTCTGCGCAACGGGCCGCCATACTTGTTTTTCATCCATCGATCTGCGCAAATGAATGCCAATGCGCCGTTTGTGGATAGATGGGAAAGACATTTTTCGATAAAGGGCACATACAAGTCGGCGCGATCGTAAATCGTCGAATAGCGCGAGCGGTATTCGGCCAGCAGTTCGGTGGGGATGGCTTCCTGTCGCACGTAGGGAGGATTGCCGATCGCGTGAGTGAAGCGGCCACTGAGCTCGGTTAAAAGAAAGTCCCCCTTGATAAGCCACGAATCTAGGATGATTTTCTGATCGGCTTGCGTCAGGCCATGTTGCGACAGTAGATGCGCAAGTTTTGATCGGGTAGCCACCACGCTATCCCGGTGAATCTCTACCGCGCGGATGGCCGGTGTCAGATCATCTCGGAGGTTGTGCCCCAAATAACTCAAAAGAAGGCGTTCTACAATAGGGATCAAAAAATCGCCACCACCAAAGGATGGCTCCAGCACGCGGAATGTATGCAGAGGCTGGTCTGTTGTGTAGCCCGCTAAATCGAGCATGAAGTCCACCACCTCGCGTCGGGTAAAGATCGCGCCACGATCTACCTCGCTGCCCGAGGCCAGATCCTCAACGGCCTCCGATAAATCTACTATGGGTAAAGACATCTGCATTCTGTTTTCAATCCTTGAAATTCAACCATCAGGAAAGCACGAAAATCCGCCGATTGCAAGAAGCGGAGGATATCTCATCGGAAAGTTATCAGGACGAACTGGATATGATTCTACCTTCCTTTTTCACAATTAATCGGTGAAGGCAGCGGGCGTTTAATTATTGGATACTCAACCCAATAAATATCCCGAAAAGTTGTATAGATAAATGATGAAATATTCGGCACAGCACAAAGCGCAAAAATGCTAAAAACCCGAAAACAAGATCGAAAAGCTGACGCATGAGCAGGCGCATCTCTCTCACGAAATGATGTCCAAGCGCGATGCCGACTTCGCCACCATCAACACCCGTCTGGCCAAAATTCAGTCCGAGATCCAGACTCTGGAAACGGATTGGGAAACCACCGCGGAATCATTAGAATCCTAATTCATCTGGCGCCATTCTCGGCGATTCATTTTTAACGGTCCGAGCTGGATTCGCTTTTTGTGCGCATTGAGCAAGAATGGTCAGGACGCGGTTTCTGTGGCGGTATAGGGTATTCGCTTAATGGAGACAGGATCAGCCATGAATGAATTGACCATGAAAAATTATGCCAGCCGCTTTGAGCGTGTCCTGACGTATATTGAAGAGCATTTGGACGACGCGTTAAATGTAGACGTTTTGAGTCAGATAGCGTGCTTTTCTAAGTTTCATTTTCATCGTCAGTTTTCTCAGTATGTCGGTATGGGCGTTGGAGCGTATGTGCGGCGTTTGCGGTTAAGAAGAGCAGCGAATCAACTGGTCTTCAGCGACTTGCGAATCATCGATATTGCATTCGACGCCGGGTTCGAGAGTCCGGAAGCATTTGCGCGGGCTTTTCGTCAGATCGGCGGCCAATCCCCCTCCGCGTTTAGAATCTCACCCCAGTGGCGGCCGTGGACGGAACGGCTGCGGTTGCCGCCAAAAAAAAGGACTGAAGAAATGAATGTGAAAATTGTAGAATTTACTGAAACGCCGATTGCGATACTTGAACACCGTGGAGCACCTGAGTTGGTTAATGATTCCGTCTTAACCTTTATTGAATGGCGAAAGCAAAGTGGTCTGTCTCCGGTTAAAACCAGCCGAACGTTCGGCATTGCTTACGATGATCCCGACGCTACGCCGGCAGAAGATTTTAGGTTCGATATCGGCGGCGAAGTTATTGAGCCGGTGCCCACCAATTCCCAGGGAGTGGAAAACAGAATGATTCCCGGCGGACGTTGTGCCGTGGTGCATCATCTCGGCAGCCTGGATCGAATTGCAGAAAGCATTTACCCGTTCTATCGGGAATGGCTCCCGCAAAGCGGCGAAGAGTTGCGGGATTTTCCGATGTTTTTCCACTATCTCAACCTGCCGCCCGATGTGCCGGATCACGAACTGATGACCGATATTTACTTTCCGCTTAAATGAGGTCGCGTCAGCACTGCTTACTTCTCCTTCATTAATGCGCATCCGGCTAAAAGTGAAGCAGTTTTAAGGTTAGTTAGCGGGGTGCAATACCCCGCTAGTATCTAATTAATCGAACAGTGGAAGCCTGTTGCGGATAATGGCATTCGAGGCGCCGTCTTTTTCCCAGCCCGCCAGCAGGGCATTCATTTGGTCGAGTAGCCAAAATTCAGTCCGAGATCCAGACTCTGGAAACGGATTGGGAAAATACGGCAGAAGCGCTAGAGGCATAAGCCGCCACTCGCGGGCGGGGGCTCAGCGCCCCCGGGAGCAGCGCTTATTGTGAAAAGACGGGAAGCCAGTTGCGGATAATGGCATTCGATGTGCCGTCCTTTTCCCAGCCCGCCAGCAGGGTATTCACTTCGTCGAGCAGCATTTTGTTGTGGCGGCCAATGCCCCAGGCAATCGCCTCAACATTCAATACTTCCGGGAAGGCCACGAGCGAGCGTTCATGAACGGACGACTGCCACCAGATTACCGGAGCATCTTGAACAAACATGTCGAGCTTTCCTTCCTTCAGTGCCTGTACACCGTCCTCGAAACGACTGAAACCTTCCAGTTTTCCGCGAGTGAAGCGCTGCATGCAGAAGAATTCGCCGGTGGTGTCTTTCACATAACCAATGTTGCCGGTCTGGTTAAGAATGGTGCTGCCAATCAGTCCGGAAGGGTCGTATTTTTTACGCGAGAACAGAGCACTCAGTCCGGACTGAAGATAAGGCGTTGTGAAATTAATGCGGATGCGTCGGGCTTCCGTGATGGTCATGTTCGACATGATGATGTCGGTTTTATTCTCTTCCAGATAGTCGATCTGCTTATCCCACGGAACTTCAATAAACACCACTTCCCGGTTCAGTGAAGTGCCCAGCAGATTTGCAAAGTCGGCCTCGATACCCATAATCTGGCCGTTCTCCTTGAATATCATCGGACGTGAACGGGGGGTGACGCCCACTCGAAGAATAGAGGGATTCGGAGCCACGTCTTTGGTGGTCATACAGCCGCTCAGAATGGCAGCAAGAGAACTGAGAAATACAATACGTTTCATTAAATTAACCTCCGGGATTTAGTGGCAGAGTATTCCAACCCTTGGAAATGGATGCAAGCATCGGCTTCCAATGATTGGAACAGTTCCCGCTGAGGAAACCTTGAAATCAGGCCTACGAGTCTTCAGGGTGTGGCGGCTTTAAAAAAGGATGAATCAATATGTTCAGACATGCCGTATACTGTATCAGACACCTGATGCCGCTTATTCTCGGGTTGATATTGTTCGTGTCCGGGTGTGCGCATATTCCTGGGAACCCGGATAAGCCTGCCGGTTGTAGCCAGGCACCGGCTACCACAGGAGCGCTGGCCGCTTTTTCCGATGCAGTGCTCGAGCAAAATGGCCCGGATGAATCCTCCTTTATGCTCATTCCCCGCAATTCCGATGCGCTGAACTGGCGGTTGGCACTGATTGATTCGGCAACGCAGAGTATTGATCTGCAGGTCTTCATCTGGTCCGACGATGAGAGCGGGCGCCTAATGCTGTCCCGAATCATTTTTGCTGCGCAACGCGGGGTTCAGGTTCGCCTGCTGATTGATGACATGCCGAAGGACTGGCCGGACCGGATCACCGCTATGGTGGCACGGGTTCCGAATATTCAACTCCGGCGCTTTAATCCGGGGCGGGTGCGAAAAGGGATGATAAGACGGGCTTTTCAGATGAGCACGCAGTTTGCGATGCTGAACCGGCGCATGCATAACAAGCAGATGCTTGTTGATGGTCGATGGGGCGTTGTAGGCGGACGCAATCTTGGAAATCCCTATTTCGGGCTGAGCACAAAGTATAACAACCGCGATCTCGATCTCCTGATAACGGGACCCCTTCTTTCAGATCTGGCGCTGGATTTTGATGAATACTGGAATGCGCCGGCGGCCTATCCGGGGGAGGCGATGTATAAGGAAATGTCGTTGGAAAAGGCGAATAAGATCGGGGGCGAATTTAATCGAAAGATTCTGGCGGACCGGAAGCTGCTGAATCAAACAACCATCGCTGCGACCCCGACTGATTGGAGTGAAGCGTTTGAGAAACTGCCACTCACCATGGTTAAAGGCGTTGCCGAGAGCCGTAGCGATTCGCCGGAAGTGAAGGGCGATCGGGGGGTTCGGTTGATCGAACAGCTCGGCGAGCTGAATCTGGGATCAACGGATCAAACCAGTGTGATTACGCCTTATATGATCCCTTCCAATGATTTCCTTGCAGAGGTTGAAGAAGTGGTGAAGGAAGAAAACCGCACGGTCCGCTTTCTGGTTCCTTCCATGGAATCGAACAACCATACCATGGCACATAGCCACTATAAAAAATACCGGAAGAAATTATTAAGGGCCGGCGCGGAGCTTTATGAATTCAAAGGGCAGCCTTCTGCGGAACTGCGCGCATTCAGCGACACTCCGCCGATTAAGGCCGATTTTGTATCGCTGCACACCAAGGCCTTTGCCGTCGACGACCGCTGGGTATTGCTCGGTTCGCTGAACGTGGATCCGCGATCAATTAAAATTAATACGGAACACATGCTGATTATCGATTCGCCGGAACTGACCGGGCAGTTGCTGAAGCAGTACAACACAATGATTGCCCCCGAAAATGCCTGGACGGTTACGCTGAATGAAAAAGGCGATCTTCGCTGGACCAGCAGCGACGGCGCTTTGAAAAAACAGCCCGCCCGCGGATTCGGCCAGCGCTGCTCCGATTTCTTCTGGCGCCTGATGCCTGTGGAGGGCCAGCTCTAAAAGCTGTAGCGGATGCCGAGGTTGACGTTGCTGTTGTAGCGGAACTGCCCGAAGAAGGTGTAGTCGTCCTGCCCAACGAAAATGTTTCCGTTGGCGGTGACCAGCCAGTTGTCGGTAATTTTGTAGGTGGCGATCGGGCGGAAATAGGCATCGTTATCGCTTGGCGAATAGAAGGTCATGAGGCTGAGCATCAGGTTTTGATTCATCAGCATCTGTGTGAGGCGCAGGGTGAGCACATGGCGTACTTCATCGCGCGCGGAATCGGGATAGTACGTGGAAAGATAGGAATCATACTCCATCATCCATTCCGTGTAGTATTGAAATCCGGCCGTCAGATTTTTCGCCACTTCGCGTTCATAGCCAACCAGAAAGCGAACTTCAGAGTTCGCGATATTCGGGTCGTCTCCGCTGCGGTCTTCCTGCGAATCGTAATAGCCAGCTTCGGCGCTGATGAGGCCGCTGCCGAGCGAGCCCTGCACACTTCCGCCCGCAGAATTCAGTTTCGGGAAATAGTAGTTATTGATGGAGGTGTCGTAGCCGACGGGATTTTTCCAGTAGCCGCTATAGCCATAGAGCGCCACTTCATAGCTCAGGAACGGGCGATAGACCCGCACGGAAATTTCATCCTGCTGGAAATAGTCTTCGGGCATTTCCGCATCGATCGGATCATCCTGTCCGACAATGCTGCCGGGCGGTGGAACCGGGCTCCAGTAGGAGAGGCGCTTGCCGTTGATATAGCGGTCGGGATTCATCAGCGGCATATAGGCGACATCAATACTGGCGATGCTGGGAAAAAAGCTGGCGAAGATGCCGTCCGATGGCGCCTTCAGATATTCTTCGTCACGCCCCAGCAGGAACGAGTTCCAATCCTTGGGAAACATATCGTTGATGAAGAGCAGATCGCCCGTGCCCCAGGTCAGAATCTGACGGCCCACTTTAACGTCGGCCCAGTCCACCGGTGTGAAGAGCAGGTTAAGCTCGCGCAGATCAAAAAATCCCTGCCCGGTTTGCAGGTCCACATCATCGCGGTCCGTCGCAAGGTCGTCATACAGGAAATCACCCCGCGCATTCAGCTCGCCGCCCCAATCAAAGTAGGCGGTGGTGCCAAGCTGCAGACGGATTTCCGACAAACTGCGGTGATCTTCGTTGGGATCGTTCTGTGTGCGCACCCCGGCGCGACCATCCACAAAACCGTAGTAGTCGGCGTCCCAGGCGAAACTGGTAACAGGCACGAGGGTGATGAGGAGAAATTTAAACACCCGCTGTGCTAAAGGACACAAAGAACACGAAGCTGTTCTACTGGATTCATTTTTAGAATTCATAATCATACCTTTCTTTGTGTCCTTAGTGACTTAGTGTTTAAACTTTTTACCGGGTTACTTCGCGCGGCGGGCGGCGGAGAAAACGCTCGGTGAAGATGTTTTCCTTCAGGCCGATGTCGTACTTGATATTCGAGAACGTATTCACGGTGGAGCCGCCGGTGTTCAGGTCGGTCACGACGGATTCGGTTACGGTGGGGAAGCCCTGAACCGTATCGACCTTGGTTGCCTCGACGGTGCGATAGAGCTTTCCGTTTTTGTCGTAGTATTCGGCGTAGCGCGGCAGGAAGGTATCCTTGTCGATTTTGACCGTGTAATACGAAAACTCAACACTGCCCGGATCGACCGGTGTGTTCTTGAGAATATACTGCGTATCGGTGGTTTCAATCAGCTCGCGTGTATCTTCCTTCAGGTTGCGGCCGGAAACATCTTCATACACAAAGTCCGAACCCACGAAGGAGGTACGCTTGTCGCCGGGGGCAATCTGTTTGCTGAGGTTGAGCGCGGGCAGCCACATCCAGCGGGAGTCGTCTTTTCCTTCGCCGACTTCCTTCCAGACCATGAAAACCTGTTTATAGATGTCGGCCGGTTTTTTGAAGTAGACATAAAACTTCTGGTTCCCGCCGTCGGTATTCATGCGCAGGAGGGTGAATTCGCGCGTGCGATCCGATCCGGATTTATCGATGATTTTCATCTCCACTTCCGCGCGCCCGTCTTTGCCGGCATAGTACGCGACCTGGTTTGCCTTTTCGGCAATCTGGTCGGCGGTCATTTCGGCATAAGCGCCTGTGGTTAGAGCAACTGCTGTTAATGCTGTAAGTAATGTTTTCATTTTATTCTCCAATGCTAACTAATTTAAACACTCGCTACGCTTATAATTGAGCGCGATTAGCAATCAATTTCACGAAGTGCACTAAGCCTGTTCTTCCTTAGAGTCCTTTGTGTCTTGGTGTTTGAATAACCATTTCTGCAGGCCGGTGATTAACGCGGCCAGGATGAAGAGGGTGGCGATCCACGACACGGCCATGATGGTGGCGAGGAAAAAGCCGACCGTTTTATACGGAACCAACGGTGCGAACAGCAGCGGCGTGAAGCCGATCGAAATAATGATCGCGTTGCGGCTGATGGCCATCGCCGGTTCCTGGAACATATGCCAGATGGCGTCCTTCCAGCTGCCGAACTTTTTGGTCAGCTCGCGCGAGCGTTCCAGGAAGTGAATCGCAAAGTCCACACTCAGGCCGAGGGTCAGCGACGATAGCACGGCCACCGGCATATCGTAATCTTTACCCACCCAGCCGATGAGGCCGTAGATGAAGGTGATCGTCACGGTCAGCGGAATCATGGCAAGCAGTCCGAACAGGAAGGAGCGGAACAGCACCATCATCATAATGAGCACTACTACGAAGGAGCTGAGCAGCGCGTTCATCATTCCGGCAACCATCTTGTCCTGCCAAACCACATTCAGATAGGTGAGTCCGGCCCAGCCGACATTCAGTTCTACCGGTGCGGGGTTTTCCGCCATCCAGTTTTCGATATCTTCCACCACTTCCACCATGTCGGTGTTGTCGCCGCTCTTGAGCTGAATCCAAATGTTCACTTCATTGTAGTCCTTCGTGATCATGTGGAACAGGCTGTCCTTTTTCTTCATGCCTTCCAACTGGGTGAAGACCTGGGCAACGGCCGAAGGGGTGGGCGGAATGCTGTAGAACGCGTCGTTGCGGTTGGCCGATTCTTCCGAATCGTAGTTCAGTTCAAAGTTGGCTTTCTTCAGGGCATCCAACGCCGAGCTGGATTTTCCAATGGTTGGAACTTCGGCCAGAAAGGCCTGCAGACGGTCAACATAGGCCAGCATTTCCGGGCGCTTGAAGGCGGGCGCATTTGCCTCGGCCTGGGCTTCGAAGAGGAAGTCGGCAAAGGAGAGTGCGGCATATTCATCGATAATATCGAGCGCCTGATTCTGTAGGTCTGCACCTTCCAAGGTTTGGAAGTCGGTCATGCGTTCAACAAAGAGATCGCGTGTTTCTTCATTCCCGATCGCGGAGATGGAGGTCATCATTTTGTCATAGGTCAGCCCATCCGGATCGAGATAATTAATCTCATCGCCGAGATCGTTCCAGACGCCGGAAATCTGTTCGTCCAACCCGCGGGCAGTTTCAACGAGGTCCACAAAACACCGTTCGATATCGGCATGTTCCAGAGATTGGAACTTTGCGTTGGTGTCGTCGAGAATGGCGAGAAACGCGGCGGAGGCTTCGGGAAGGGTTTCTCCGAATTTTTCGACCGCTGCAGTACGCATGAAATCGATCCGCTCCGCACAGGTGAGCGTCTGAATCTGCTCCGGCTTAAGCGTGAGATAGGCCGTGTAGGTTCCGCCGAAGTGGTCGTTCAGCACGCGGTCGGCCACGCGAATGCGATGATTTTGCGTGAACCATTTAACCGGGTTGTCGTTCACTTTAATAGTTGAAATACCGATGGCGGAAACGACGATGGTAATCACGGTGAGCGTCAGGATCAGTTTCCAATGGTTGTAAGAAACCCGTCCGAGATTTCCGAGTGTCCGGCCCAGCAGGCCATGCTGTTCTTTGTCTGCTGCCGGCTGCAGATTATCCAGCATTTTGGTGCGGACAAAAATCATGATGTAGGCCGGCACAAAGGTCATCGTCAGCAACCAGGCGAGGCCGACGCCGAACGCAACGTGCAGACCGAACACACGCACCGGAGGGATCGGGGTGGTGGCGAGCGAGGCAAATCCGGCGATCGTCGTTAATGAGGTATAAAGCATCGGCCGGAAGAGGTGGCTGACCACATGTTTAATGGTTTCCGCTTTGTCGCGGAACTTGTGATAGGAATCAAAAAACTCGCTCAGAATATGAACCGAGTCCGCCACCGAGATCGGCATCAGGAAGATGGCAATCATCGAGCTCATGATGTGTACGTCGTAGCCCAGCCCGATCAGCAGGCCCATCGTCGAAACCACACTGACAATCGCGACGAGCATCGGGGCGATAATGAGCGACAGGCGGCGGAAGAAAAACAGCAGCAACAGGAAAATCGCCAATCCGGCGAGCGGGGCGGAGGTGGCCATCTGCACCAGCATTTCAACGCCGAAGGTGTCCTGCGCAACGGGCTGACCGGTAATGAATACCTCATCGGCATCGTCCCAGTCGGCCGTCAGATTTTCGATCAGGTTGGCGACGTTGTAGGAATAGGTTTTTTCAATGATGGGAATGTAGAGGGCAATCGCTTTCCCGTCTTCGGAAACCAGCGTGCCTTTATAGAGCGGGTTGTTCATGGCATCGGTTTTAATGACCAAGGCTTCTTCGCGGGTGGTAGGCGCTTCTTCCATCAGATATTCAATAGCGAGCTGACCGTGGTCGGCCTGCTTAATATTATCCACCACGCTCGGGCTGATGATTTCCGGAGCGATGATGGCCGAAGAGCCGTCTTCCGCAAACAGGCGGTTGACATCGTTACCGAACACTTTGGCGAGCCCGCGTTCCCATCCGCTTTCCGATGCGAGTTCCGGCGCATAGGGCTGGCCGTTGCGAATCACTTCCGGTTTGCCATCGGCATTCTGATGCAGACTGATCAGCTCACGGGTAAGGGCGTCGATTTTTCCGAGCGTTTCAACATTGAAAACCCCGTCTTCATGCTGGTCGTTCACAATGCCGACGATCACGAAATCATAGAGGTTGTACTGGTCCTTAACCTGATTGTGGAAAACGCGGATGTATTCATCTTCCGCCAGCATATTTTCCGGGTCGTTATCGAAACTGACCTTGGGAAACTGCGCGCCGAAAAAGAGAGTAATTGCAATCGCCGCCGCCATAATCATCCAGGGGAAGCGGACGCTGAAGGTGGTCATTTTTAAACGTTTCATCTTGTTCCTTTATTCATTTACTCGCCGTTCAGGTTTTCCGGATTCTTAAATCCGTATAAAATAACCCGTGTATAAAGTCTATCCATTTTTATTGCAGCTTTTGCAGATGCAGTCCAGCAGAGCAATCGGCCGCGAATTGGCAACGGAATACCAGACTTCTTTGCCACGCCGTTCCGTTTTCAACAGCCCGATCCGCCGCCTGGCCGATCGATTCCGGCGTCATGTTTTCCAATACGCAATTCTGGTCGTTTGCTTTCATGGGGATAAACATATTCAAATGTTGTAATATGTCAATAGATTAAAATATAAACTTTTTCTAATGTCTCGGTGTTTAGTTGCTAAAGTTTAGTTCCGGAAATTGGCGCTGCTGCAAATTACGGCGGCCGGCACGATCCGGCCGATACTCCATCAGAAACACAGGCTGAAGTGGTTCAGTTTGAGTTTTAATATCTTCTTTTTCGTCGCTGGCTGGAGGCTTTATGTGTGTGCTGGCGCGTTTCATATTTCTTCAAAATCGTTGCTGTTGCAGTTGGTGCAGATGCAGTTGAGGATGGAAAGGGCGCGGGGATCGCAGATGGAATACCACATTTCCTTTCCGCGGCGCTCGGAGCAGAGCAGGCCGGCACGGCGCATCTGGTTTAAATGCTGCGAGACCACCGCCTGCGGGAATTCGGTTTCCTGGACGAGTTCATGGACGGGAACTTTTTCTTCGCGCTCAAGAATTTCAATGAGTCGAAGGCGTTGCGGGTGCGCAAGCATTTTCAGGATTTCCGCTGCTCGCTGCAGCGCCTCGACTTTTAGTTTTCCCTGGCGTATGCACGTCATCTCTACTCTCCTTGTTTTACGTTGAAGTCCGGGTGGCGAACAGTGAGCACGGGACATCCGGCTGCACGGACAACTCGTTCTGCCACGCTGCCGATCATAAAATGTTTTATGCCGGTACGTCCATGTGTTCCGATAACAATCATATCGGCTCGAATATGTTCGGCCCGGTTGATGATTTCGATGTATGGAATTCCGGCGATCATGGACACTTCTGCCGGGCAATCGGCCTCATCCGCTAATTGTTGCAATTGGAGACGATATGATTCTTCATAAGAAATTTCTCCGGGAGGGAGTTCATCCTCCGCATATGCGGAAGGCTGTGCCACGTGCAGTAGTTCCAGAGAGGCGCTGTGCCGTCGCGCTACAGCGCAGGCATAGTCAAAGGCGTATCGGCCCGGTTCAGAAAAATCTACAGGGCAGAGGATTTTTTGAATATTAATGTTCATGTTTGATCTCCTTGTTCAGGGGCTATTCATCAAGGGTAATTGTAAACACCGGTGGAGTCAGTATGTGCGTTAAAAGAGAATAACGGCGGGATTCCCGCTGTTAAAGAAGTTTAATTTCCAATTCAACGGGGCAGTTTAGACTGCCTGACAGCGGGCAGGTTTTTTCGGCCTGCATTAAGGCGCTGCGTGCCGCATCGGCCTGACCGGAGTCTTGCAGTTCCAGGGTGATTTCAAGCGCGATGCCGTTGAAGATCAGGCCGGATGGGCTTTTTTCCATGGTGCTGACGGCGTTGCTCCGGTAGGCATGGAATCCGATTTTTCCGCGCGTCAGAAAGAAGAGAGCGGAGGCCATGATGCATGACTCAACGGATCCCGTCAGCAGGTCTTCCGGTGTCCAGAATCCTTCCGGTCCACCGAATTCGGGCGGAGTGGCCACCTCGATGTCCGGTTTCCCGGCGCATTGAAGGGTTCCCTGTTTGTTTGCTGTCCATTCGATCGATGTTTTGTAGTTCCACATGGCGGGTTCCCTTTTTACAGAGCGGATTCGATGGCCTGAATCAATTGATCTTTTTGCTGAATGCCGACCATTTGCTGAACAATCTGTCCGTTTTTGAATAGGATCAGGGTGGGGATGCTGCGGACACCGTATTCCGCCGCCGATCCGGTGTGTTCATCCACGTTCAGTTTGGACACGGCAGCCCGGTCGCCGATGGCATCCGCGACCTCTTCCAGAATGGGAATCTGAAACTTGCATGGACCGCACCACGGAGCCCAGAAATCGACGAGAGTCACTCCAGACTGGATGGTTTCTTTGAAGGTTGTATCTGTCAGTTCTTTTGCTTTCATGGGTTTTCCTTTCGTAGATTAGTTAGAGAGAAATTTAGTGAACCCTGCTTCGTCGGCGGCGACGGGCCCCGCCATAACCTCTGCAACCACACCGCCGAACATACGGCCCATCAATCCGGTGTTCATGGTGGAGACATAGGTTTTGCCATCGCTCTTCTGATAGACGGCCATGCTGCACGGCATCATGACGGAGACGTACATGGCGTCGTCGGTGTTCAGGATTTTGTCCGCGTAGTCCGCCTGGCAGATCTTGAGCAGCGTGAGCGGCGGAATGGATTTTCCGTGCTCGGCGATGCCTTTCTGCATATCCATTTTGCGGGAAATAATCCACCCGCCGTTTGTGATGACCTGTTCAAGGTGCTGGATGGTTTCCGCGTAACCTAGTGGACTTTCTTTTTCATGCAGCATCATTTTAGGCATCACCGAAGCAACGGTGACGCCGGTTAGTATGATGCCGACGACGATTCCGCCTGTGAGTGCAAGTACGATTTTTTTCATATTCAGTTCCTGTATGTTCCCGCCTGTGGCGGCAGGTTGTCTGGCCGAAGAGCGACCGGACACTGCCGCCTCATTCCTTTACGCGAGGATGTCCTCGATGGTGATGTAGCTGCCGACGTTACCGGTCATGTTTTCAATTTCAGTACTGACCGGGAGGGTTTTCTTTCCCTTGCGCCAGTTGGCCGGGCAGACATCGCCGGTTTCATAGGCATGCTGCCATGCTTCGATCTGGCGGATCAGTTCGTTGACGTTGCGGCCCACGCTGTCGGCGACGGTTTCTTCGGCGACGACTACGCCTTCCGGATCGATCACGAAGCGGCCGCGCAGTGCGACGCCTTCCTGCTCGATCCATACGCCGAATTTTCGGGCCACGTTGCCGGTGTTGTCGGCGCCCATGGTCAGCTTCAGATCCTTAAGCAGCGGCTCGGTTTCCGCGAAACGCTTGTGGCTGAATTTGGTGTCGCCGGAAATCGGAACCACCGATACGCCCAGCTCGTTCAGTTTGTCGAGGCTCGCATTCATTGCGGCAATCTCGGTGGGACAAACAAAGGTGAAGTCCGCTGGGTAGAAACAGACGACGGCCCATTTCCCTTTCAGGTCTTCACTCGATATCGTCGTGTATTTACCGGTTGCGGCATCGTAGGCTTCCATTTCGAATTCCGGCATTCTGCGCATGACTAGTGTTGAACTCATATTCTTTTTTTCTCCGTTAGTTTGTTTGTTTTCTGAAACTTCTGGTGCTTCGTCTTCAATGATTTTTCTTTTATCGCATGGCATGGTTTTTATTCCTTTGTCTTATTGTGATTCCGTTTCTATCCTTTGATCCATTTGTTCGCTCGCGTGGCATCATCGGAATAATGAAAAACAGATTGTTGAATAACCTGGAGAGGTTTCTGCATGAAGGATACCTGTTGAAAAACGGTTTACATGGTTCCGGTAATGTACTTTTCCAGATTTTTGATCGTAATATCCTGTTCCGCCGCCAGAAACTTCACCACATCGCCGATGGAGACGATACCGCACAGTTTTTTGCCACACATCACCGGCAGGTGACGGATGCGCTGCTGGGTCATGAGCCCCATGCAGTCTTCAATCGAGGTCTCGGCCGCCACGGCGGTCAGCTCCGTCGACATGATGTCCTGCACGGACACCTCGTGACTATTCCGGTCTTTCAGGATAATTTTGCGGATTACATCACGTTCGGACACGATTCCTGTTACTTCATCGTTTTCTACGGCAACGCAGGTACTGGCGGCGCGTTCCGCCATTTTTTCGAGAGCTTTATGAACCGGGAGACCCGGTTCAACGGTCAATACCTCATGTCCTTTGCTGTTCAACAGAGTGGCGACTGTACTCATGGTTGTTCTCCTTGGAATGATTTGTTTTTTTACATTTTTGATACGGTGCGGTGCCGTGTCATTTCCAATGTCGGCACCCAACATATATAATAATCATTATATATCAATATAAAAATATGAAAAACTACACTCCGGTGGAACGAAGCCTCAAAAAGGGGGAGCGGGTTCCAGGGATTGGAATGCTTTTTTCCAGAGTCTGGAAGAATCCGTCCGTCGCATTATTTCGATCCCCCCAAAAAAAATAACTTCGGGCTTAACTCAGGTTAATCGAAGGGATTCCAGCGGGAAAGGGAGTGGGACTTTTCGGAGAAGACGCACGGGGTAGTATGGCTACGTTACCATATACCGAAACCTCATCCTGTACGTGATAGTTGTTATCAGCAACCAACCGTCGGATCCGATCGTTCGGCAGAGAAATAAGATGAAAGAGACATTCATGATATCTTTCACCAGGCTGTAGCAGCGCCGTTGTAATTATGCTGAGCGATTTTTCCGCTTCCGAGCACCGCAAACGGAATGAAATGGTGTTCCTTTTTCAAGAGAAGGGTGCAAGGCTGAACTTTTTGAAATAGGTGAACCCTCGCATTTGATCTACACCTCGCTCAGTTTTTTATATTTACTATCTTTAAGATGTGTTTTAGCAATCGGAATCATTGTCAGAAAAACAGGAGACCAAGATGAGTATTAGCTTCACAATGCCTCAAATTTTATCATCAGTCGTGGTTATCACTGAATATTATGAAAACTACACAGCGACGGGCAAACTCTCTAGTTTCGGTGTCGATTTATTCTTGTCCGAGATGGGTTTAAAGAAAACAGTCAAATCTAGAGAATTGTCTCTGCTTCAAGGAAGGGTCGAAGATACGTTGAGAAGTTGGGCTCTTAAATATGAACGCCATCTAGACCAGCAGCACAAACAAAGTCGTTCAGCTTCAGTTGATGAAATGAATGAGACGGCAAAACTAGCGATTAGCTCTCTCAAGGGGATTCTAAAGCATACTCTTGATATCAATGATGAGGTTGATTGGAACGCGATTAAACGAAAAGAACCCTTTAGAATAGAGTCGTCAAAACTACTGCGTGGGGCAAGGGCGGACTATATTAAGTTCGATAAATTCGGTTGTCCCTCTTCATTTAGAAAGAAAGAAAATCCGAGTGCACCGACAGTTGAGGCGGTTAAATCTAATTACGGGCTACTAAGTAAGTTTTTCAGGAAGAAAACAATTCAAGAAGATTATAGCGACCAATTGAAAAAGTATTCAGCTGAGTGCGAAAAAATTAGTAAAGAAAACGAAAAGCGAGAAGCGGTTTTCAAAACACTCGCAAACAGGTTTTCAAATGAAAAGCTTGTCTTTGAGATGGAAAAACAAAAAGCGAATGATTCTTTAGAACAGATGAAAGAAAGGTACTTGGATTCTGATCCTGCCGCAATTGAGGAATATTGTGAACTCGTTCTATCTGCCTCAATCTATCCAGATTATTTCCCCAAGGAATGGGAACTTGAATACAGAGCAGAAAATAAAATTATAGTCATCAACTACACTCTTCCAGCTCCATCAGAAATCCCGACTATCGAATCATATGGTTATGTTAAATCTCGAGATGAAATTACTCAGAAGAAGCTGACAGCTGCGAAGCATAAAAAGCTTTATGATAGTGCAATCTATCAAATATGCATTCGTACTCTTCATGAGCTATTTGAAGCAGACACAATTTCAGGAATAGATGCTGTCGCCTTCAATGGTATTGTTACTAGTGTCAATCCAGCTACTGGTAAAAGTGAAACGAAAACTATTTTATCAGTTTTGGGCGAGAAGGCCCAATTCATGGAGTTTGATTTAGCTATGGTTGATCCCAAGGCTACCTTTAAACTTCTAAAAGGGGTTTCTGCAGCTTCGCTTATCGACATAACTCCAATTCCGCCTGTCATTAAAATGGATAAGACTGATAGGCGTTTAATTGAGGGTAAAGCTGTTTTTGATGAACTGGATGAATCAATAAATCTTGCTGCAATGGATTGGCAGGATTTTGAGCATTTAATCCGGGAGCTTTTTGAAAAAGAGTTTTCTGTGAATGGAGGAGAGGTACACGTGACTCAGGCCAGTTCTGACGGCGGAGTAGATGCTATTGCCTTTGATCCAGATCCATTACGAGGCGGTAAAATTGTTATACAAGCTAAGCGTTATACAAATACTGTAAGCGTTGCAGCTGTTCGTGATTTATACGGAACAGTTATGAATGAGGGCGCCACGAAAGGAATTTTGGTGACTACTTCTGATTATGGGAAAGATTCGTACAATTTCGCCAAAGACAAGCCTCTCTCTCTGCTGAATGGAAGTAACTTACTGTCGCTTTTGGAGAAACACGGGCATCAGGCTAGAATCAATGTTGGTGAGGCAAAGAAGATATTAAAAGCCGATTGAGTGCTGTGTGATGTGACGAATCGGCATCTACAGGTGTAAGCAGAATGAACGAACGAACGGATCAACAGTTGGTAGAAGCCTGCCTCGGTGGCGACCGGGCCGCGTTTGAAACGCTGGTTCGGCGGCATCAGGATTCGGTCTTCGGTTTGGCGGTGGGGATGACGCGGAACCGGGACGACGCGGCGGATATGGCGCAGGATGCGTTCATTCGGGCTTACACGAAGCTGGAGCAGTATAATCCGGACTACTCCTTTAAATCGTGGGTGCTCCGGA
Organism: Pontiellaceae bacterium B1224; assembly: GCA_029432815.1. GTDB lineage: Bacteria > Verrucomicrobiota > Kiritimatiellia > Kiritimatiellales > Pontiellaceae > Pontiella. Next base: position 27,786 of record JAROBA010000007.1, read on the forward strand.
TTTGCGCCAACCAGACCAAGAATCTGTTCCGAAAGCGGACGCGGCGGAGAAAAGCGGAAGAGAGTCATCTGATTGAAGATGCTGTTCTGGAGGATGCGGAGGTGCCGGACTTCCAGGGATTGGAAGAGGCGCTGGCGAAAATAGACCCGAAGTTCAGTGCACCGTTACGCTTGAAGTATATGGAAGGGCTGGCCTATGAAGAGGTCAGCGAAATTCTGGGCATCGGTGTGAGTGCGGCAAAAATGCGTGTGATGCGCGGAAGAAAACAGTTGGCGGAGATATTGAGCCATGAATAGCGAAGACAAAATTATTAAGGCGCTCGAAAAACATCGAACGCCTGCTCCGGATGGTTTTGCCGATGGCGTAATGAATGCGCTGCCGAAATTTCGGAAAGCGAGGCGTCGCAGCTGGTGGCCTGCAAAAGGGCAGTGGATTGCGCCGGCGCTGGTCGGTGCGGCGGCCAGTGTTGTTGTTCTGTTCGCCACCGGTCGTTTCCAGACATTGGAAGCGCCTGCTCAGGTCGGCTTCCATTTCGAACTTCATGCCCCCGGCGCCGACAAAGTGGAGTTGCTGGGCACGTTCAACAATTGGAAGATGGGTGATATCGTTTTAAACGGCCCCGATGCTTCCGGGCACTGGACGGCGACGGTTGAGCTGCCCGAGGGCCGACACGAATATATCTTTCTGGTGGATGGCGAGCGCTGGGTGGCCGATCCCAACGGATCCACGCACCGTCCTGACGGCTTCGGTCGGGTGAATACAGTGATTAACTACTACGAGGACGAAAATGCTTAGAGCGCTACTCATAGGCCTGCTGCTCTGCGGAATTGTGCTGGCAAGTCCGGCGGACCAATCTTCCAAAGATTGGAAGCAGTTCCGCACCAATACGCTGGCACTGGGCTTACTGGACGAACAAGTCGACGGAACACTGGCAGCCTGTCGTTCCAAAGGGCTGAGTCTGGACGAGGTCCAGGAGCTGTTCAGTCCGGTTTATGCCGCGAAAGCTGAGTCGCTTCCGGTTGATTGTGTCTTTCTGAAAATCGAAGAAGGGTTGGCAAAGGGTGTTTCATGGAAGTCCGTTCGTGTAGCCGGAGAACAGCGGCTGGAGAGTCTGCGGACGGCAAATCAGATGATTATGCAGGCCAGGAAGCAGCGCGGCGGACAACATGCCCATTTAGTGTCGCACACCTGCCTGGCCTTGGAGAGCGGCCTTTCGGTCGAAGCACTTAATTCACTTTTTTCCCGACCCGGCCGTTTCCGCTACGGTCGCCTGATTCATACGGTTGAAGCCGGCGAATCGCTCAAGCTCGCCGGTCTTTCTGATGAGCATACGCTGTTGATCATGAACGAATGCCTCGACCGCGAGTTGACCGGAGCTGAAGTTTTCCGGGTGGTGGATGTGATCTCCTCCGGTCTGCGCAACGGAGCCGATTTTGAAGTGCTGCATGCGACCCTTTGGACTGCTGCAGACTGACGCCCTTTCATTTTATTTCCTTTTTTGTGACTCCTGGCTCATGTCCCGTGTACTGCATCATAGAAACGGGGAAGACCAACCAAGGAGATATAAAATGAAAATGAAATACATCGTAACACTCATCGCAGGAATCGCCCTCACCGCCGTTATGGCCGAAGCCAAAGGCAGTGGAAACGGCGAAGGCAAAGGCCAGCAAAAGCAGGAGCAGAAGAAATCCTGTGGAACGTGCGAAGCAGCTGAAAGCTGCACGCAAACCGCCGAACAGAAACAAGCCTGCCAACAGGTACAGACCAAAAAACAGCAGAAGAAACAGGACGGTACCTGCGCTAAATAAATTCAACGAGTTAGATGGTGCGAAGGGGGGAAGCATTGCTTTCCCCTTTTTTGCACCGACCGATTCTTCCAACCATTGGAACGCAGCTTGTGACGATGGGGACGGATTATAAATAATTCAACAAGGAGCAGATCATGAAAGTATATACCTTCGTATGTTTAGCACTCACGCTGTCAACTTCGGTTTTGGAGACAAAAGGTAAGGAAGCGGGGCGTTGCTGTGTCCAGACCTGCGGCGCAACTGCGGCTGCAGTGAGTCATGCCGTTTTGCCCGAGGCTACCGCCAAACACTTGCTTTATATGCGCGAGGAGGAAAAGCTGGCGCGCGATGTCTATACTGCATTGGGGGAAAAATACAACCAACGGGTATTCATCAATATTCCGCGGGCCGAGCAGTCGCACATGAATGCCATACTCACGCTGCTGAACCAATATGAGATTGAAGATCCGGCATTAGCGGAACCCGGTCGGTTTAATAACTCTGAGCTTCAGGCGCTTTATGATGCATTGATGATCCGTGGAAATAAATCCAGAGAAGAGGCTTTCCTAGTGGGCGCTTTGGTTGAGGAAGTCGATATTCTGGACCTCCAAGCTGCCATTGCACATACGGACAACGAACAGATCGCATCGGTTCTCAATGCATTGCTGGGCGGTTCGAAAAGGCACCTGAATGCATTTGTGCGGAACTACGAAGCGATCTCCGGAAAGACATACGTATCGCAGAAAATGGAACAGGCTGCAGTGAATGAAATTCTTGGGCGATAACACCCAACGGGGCAGGGCGCTGGTGCCCATAAGTGAAATGGAACTCCCTAAGATCCCTGTCTTTACGGCCTTTTTTCGTTTGGCACACCGCATGCGTTAGCGCTTGTCGAATCGAAAAATTAACACAGGAGTGAGATCATGACACACAAGAGTACAATGTTTGCAATAATCGCTGGATGCCTGGTAACAGGCTGGATGCTGCAACCCGTTATGGCTGGCAAGGGGAATGGAAACGGAAAAGGCGGCGGCGCTGTAACGATCCCGGTTGTGACAGAAGATGAAGCAGTTGATTTGCTTTTCATGCGTGAGGAAGAAAAGCTCGCACGGGATGTTTACATCACGATGTATGCTCTTTGGGGCAATCGGGTGTTCGATAACATTTCGCAGGCGGAACAGAAGCATGACGATGCGGTGTTTAGCCTGATTGAAAAATACGGTCTCACAGATCCCGCGTTGGCAGGTATCGGCAACTTTACGAATTCCGAGTTGCAGGAACTATATGATGCCCTGATTGCTAAAGGAGAGGTTTCTGTTCTTGAGGCATTGAAGGTAGGTGCGTTGATTGAAGAGGTGGACATAGAAGATATCGTCCTGTCGATGGAACGCACCGACAAAGTCGATATTCTTAATGTGTACGGGAATCTGCTGGCCGGTTCGGAAAACCATCTGGTTGCTTTTGTGAAGAATATTGAATCGCTGACCGGCACGACTTACGAGGCCCAGTACATTTCTCAGGAAGAGGTCGACGCCATTCAGGGTCGATAAAATCTGGGCCCTACCTGTTCCAGTCATCCATGTGAGCGGGTGGCTGGAATGAACAACTTTACTTGCGGGTGTAGGAGCCATGTCATGCGTATCAAACATCTGGTTATCTCTTTGCTCTGCATCTCGGTGGGAACGGCTGATGCCATTGTCACGTGGAAAGGAGCAACGGTTGGTAACTGGAATGTTGATTCAAACTGGGCCGGCGGACTTCCCGAAACCAACTCAACCGTCAAGCTCGACCACGAACGGCAAACCAATGCCTACACCGTAGTGGTTCAAACCCCGGCTGAAGCCGATAAGCTCTGGCTCCAATCCTTTGGCGATGTTCCGATTCATGTTCGTGTGGAATCGGGCGGTTCATTAAATCTGAACACACTGCGCATGGGCGATAAAGCAGACGACCGCATATCCAGTTTCACGATCGATGGAGGTAGTGTTTTCGGACAGGCGGCCACCGCAACGATCACGAATACCTCCTTTCTGATCGGAAACAATCCGGAAGGCACGGCCTCATTGAACATCACCAACTCGGGATCCATGACGCTACTCGGATCAAACGGGCTGACCGTGGCCAGCCGCGCCAGCAGTACTGGGCGCGTCGATGTTGCCAATTCAGAGTTGAGGATCAAAGAGTCGATGATCATTGCGCAGGGCGCCGGGTCATTCGGAGAACTGATTCTATCCGGTACGTCCACGGTCTCAATCACCGGAGCGCTGCATATTGCAAAACTCGATAACGGATCGATTTCGCCGACCGGCCATGTGCAGGTGACGAGCGGTCAGCTTGAATGCGGCACGCTGAATATCGGAGCGGAAGGAAATGGAGCGATGACGCTTAACGACGGAGAGGTCTCGGTTTTTGACGGAGGTATTACGCTCGGAAAGCTCAATTCAAACGGACTGCTCACGATGAACGGCGGATCGTTGACGACGACCGGAAGCTCGCTGGATATCGGACATACGGATTCGGTCGGCACTTTGGAAATGAACGGAGGAACGATTGCGGTCGACGGGCTGATTTCAGTCGGATCTGCCAGCCGGTCCTTCGGCCAGATCAGCCTTTCCGGCGGAAGCATTACTGCCAATCAATTGAACGTCGGAACTGCTGTCTCTTCAACCGGAGAGTGCCGCCTGCTCAATGGCGAACTGCGCATTCTCGGAACACCCGCATCCTCCCTGCAGATTTCAAACGGAAGAGTTCACATCGAAAAAACGCTGATCCAATGGGAAAATCCAGATGTCCAAGAAGCCATCACAAACGCGGTGGCAAACGGAGCTCTCACGTGGACCAACGGTCTCGCGGTAGGCACCTACAGCACGAACGGCTACGACGACCGAATTGTCAGCGGCACCTCCGCCTTGTATTGGGATAATTCAGAAAACGGATCGCAGTTTTCCCAAAGCGCAATCTGGGTTGAGCAGCTGGCTACTCCCTACGACGAATGGATGGCAGAGTTTGAGCTCAATGGTATCAATGCCGATCTGTTGGCCGATCCCGATGCCGACGGGCTCGATAATCTAACGGAATTTGCAGTAGGTGGAAATCCGACCAATTCTAACGATGCGACCACTCATTCTTATTTTACACTCGTTGAATATGAATACATCTACCGTCGCCGAAACGATGCCGCTGTGTGTGGACTGGACTACTATCTGGAAACGACCACCAATCTTGTTGCTGAATCCTGGACTACAAACGGTACGGCGGTAGCCGGAATCAGCAAAAGTGCCGACGGTTTTGAATATGTCACCAATCATATTTCCGACGTTGATATTTCATCCATGTTTATCCGCCTTCGATTACGGATCGAATAAAGTTAAGAGGGGGGGAATCGTGATAAAAAACAGAAATATACAATCGGCACTGTGCCCGTTGCCTCTCGGATAAATAGATGACATTCAATGTGACGCAATAGCCTCTACAGGTGTATTGGCTACAAGTGATTTAGTGTTTGCTGAAACGGGGTGGGTATATGGAGAACCGGAACGACAGTTCGCTTGCCGGGCTGAGTGTATTGGTGGTAGACGACGAGGCGCTGCTTCGGCGGAGACTGGCCGCTCATTTGAAAGAGCTGGGTGCGGAGGTCACGCAGTCGGAATGCCTTGAAACAGCGCGTAGTCGACTGGCCGCGAGTGTTTATGATTTTGTCCTGCTCGATATTCATTTGCCGGACGGCATCGGGCTGGATCTGTTACAGAACCATACCATTCCGTCGGAGACCGGCACGGTGGTGATGACCGCGCAGGGAGGGGTGGAAGGTGCGGTCGATGCCATGCGGCTGGGCGCGCTGGATTATCTGGTGAAACCGTTCGATCCCGCGCTGCTGCCTTTGGTGATGAATCGAGTGCGGAAGTTGCGGCAGAGCTCGCGCGTGAGTGAGCATGAGCGGGAAAAGGAGGACGAGTCCGGTTTCTTTTTCGGTCAGTCGCTCGATGAGCTGCGTGAACGGTTGAATAAAATAATCGCCGCCGATACCCGCCTGGTCACGAGCCTCCCACCAGTACTGATTGCCGGCGAAACCGGTTCCGGAAAATCAACGATTGCGCGTTGGCTGCATCGCAATGGTCCGCGTGCGAATCAGCCGATGATTGAGGTGAACTGTTCGGCGTTGCCGGAGTCGTTGGCGGAGTCGGAATTGTTCGGCAGCGAAAAGGGCGCGTTCACCGATGCCCACGCCATGCGCCAGGGTTTGTTCGAAGCGGCGCACGGGGGTACGCTGTTTCTGGATGAGATTCCCAGTCTGTCATCGGCCGTTCAGGCCAAGGTGCTGACAGCCATTGAGGACCGCAGTATTCGGCGCATCGGCGGGAATCGTCAGATCGATGTGGATGTTCGGGTGATTGCCGCTACCAACCGGGATCTGCACGATGCCGTGGAGTGCGGGGAATTCCGCGAGGATCTGCTGCATCGGCTGGATCTGTTTCGTCTGGTGCTTCCGCCGTTGCGTGCGCGGGGGGAGGATATGATTCTATTGGCGGAACGGTTGCTGGCAGAACTCTGCACCCGGCATCGCCTGCCGCTCCGTAAAATTACGGAAGAAGGCAAGCGCCGCATGCTGGCCTATCGCTGGCCGGGTAATGTGCGCGAGCTGGCACACGAGCTGGAGCGTGGTCTTGTGTTCGACGATGCCGCTGTGCTCGACTTCGCGCGCCTTTCCAATGGGGAGGGATCATTGAATGGAATCCCGCTCGATGGAAGCGATTGGCTGAACCCGCTGTATGATTTTGCTAAAGAAAATTTTCAGATGGAAGACGCGATTAACCGATTGGTCCAGCTGGCGCTGAAGCAGACAGGAGGCAATGCCTCGAAGGCGGCCCGCATGCTGGGGGTCACGCGCGACTTTATTCGTTACCGTCTGCACGGAGACCGGAAAGAGAAATCGTGATGCCGAAATATTCATTGTTCAGTGGTCTGGCGCTTGGAGCGTTTCTGTTGAGTGCACAGGCTCAGAGTACGAACACCGGGGCTTTGGCGGTGTGGGATTCCACGACCTCCCTGTATGGCTCGTTCGGATATCGGGAGAATGTGCTGCGCTCAAGTATGGTGAATGAAAACAGTGCTTTTTTTATGACGTCAGCTGATGCCAGCCTAATGCGTCTGTCCGAGACGGACGCCTATTTTATGTTCTATTTTTTCGGTGAAGACATTCGCTATTTTAATGCGCCAACCGTGAATTATGAACAGTTCTTTTCCATCTCCGCTCAGGGGGCTATGCCGGTGGGAGATAAAAGTGAAACCGGCCTGGCTGTGGATTACCTGTATCAGCATCAGATTTATGACGCCTCGGAAACGCAGGACATACAGCGCCGCCTGCTTATTCTGGGGCACAGCCTGAGTGCAAGGCCCTATTGGACCTGGTTTCTCAGTCCGAAGTGGGAGGCAACGTTGGATGCTGCTACGCTTCGCCAAATTTATGAGCAGGATCTGGATGACTACACGGAAGGGGATGTGAGCATTTTTCTCGACCGCATTTATGGAAACCGATCCACCGTGGGTATTGGATATCAATATCTGAAACGGTTCTATGATACACGGCTGCAGACCGATGAATCCGGCTTAAATATTCCCGACACCGATCTTGTTTATACACAGCATGAATTTTCCGGAGATTGGAAACATTACTGGGATGAAAACCGCAACTGGCGATCTATGACCCGGTTGAGCGGAATGCTGAACCGCGATAATGGATCGGGTTACTTTGATTATGATCGGGTTCTGTTCCGCGAACAGCTGCGTTGGGACGATCGAACGTGGGCCGTGTTGACGAATATTCGGTTGGGCTGGTATTCCTACCTGACCCAGCAGATTGGAGATGAAAATAGGGAACGAACCTATGCGATGGTGGATGTGCGTGTCGAGAGAAGGTTCTGGCAGCACGGAGTCTTGTTTGCGGCGGGCGAGTATGAATGGGATTGGAGTAATGATCCGCTGGATGAATACCGCACCTGGATGGCACATGCAGGAATTGGACTGGAATTTTAGAGGATGAATGGGTGAATTATTCTGCTGTCAGTTTAGATAAATTTATACCGCGTACCCGCAGCGCCTTCGGCTTCGGAATTCTGATTGCGCTGTTGGTGCTGGGGTTGACCGTATCTTCAGGGCTGTTGTTTGTGCGTAACCTGGTGCGGGAACAGATTGTTCGCCGCGATGCCGTTGCGCTGCATGCCACAATGCTGATGGAACAGATTGATATCGAGGAAATGGACGAACTGGATATCCGGACGGATGAGCAGATCAGTTTCGATGCCGCGGTGCGGTCATCGCGTTTGCGCGATGTGCTGGGTATTCGGTTCTATGATACCGCCGGAACTTTTTATGACTCGTTCCCGGCCACCATCCAGCCGCAACCGCTCGATGCGGCGGCTTTGGAATCGCTTCACCGGTTTCAGCCGGTCGGGAAATTTCTGCCGGAAGAACCGCTGGATTCTGTGTTTATCTATCTGCCGGAATTTTCCAACGGCCCAGCTGCAAAGTCCGCCATGCTGGAAGTCACCGTTCCGCTGCATCAGCGAAACACGAAGAAGCTGCTGGGTGCCGCGCAGTTCATTATTGAAGGGCAGAGTGTTGCCAGCGAATATGCACAGCTCGACAGGAACCTGCTGCGTTATGCGCTGACTACGTTTCTGATTGCGGGGTTGCTGATGGTGGCTATGCTATGGCCCGCCTTTCGCCGTGTGCAGAAACTTACGACCGAATTGGCGTATCGCAGCGAACGCTTGCAACAGGCCAACGAGGAGCTCGCGCTGGCCGCCCGGGTCTCTGCCGTTGGCGCGGTTTCCGCCCACCTAATGCATGGGCTCAAAAACCCGCTGGCGAGCCTGTCGCAATTTGTCTCGGCACAGAAAAGCGAAGGCGGAGAATCCAGAGATTGGGAGGACGCCTTAACGGCAGCCCACCGAATGCAATCGCTGGTGGAGCAGACCATGGAAACGCTGAGCGATGCCAAGGGGCAGCCCAGCTATGAACTGACCGTGCCGGAGTTGGGAGAGGAACTGATCCGGCGGGTACAGGATCGCGCGGACCTTAAACAGATTCCCGTTCAATTTACCGCAGAGGGTAAATGCATGCTTTCAAGCCGAACCGCCAATCTGGCCAGTCTGATTTTGGTGAATCTGCTGGAGAACGCGATCCAGGTAACCCCGGCTGGAAAAACAGTGCAGGTGCGGGCCTCGCGCGACCCGGCCTTTCTCTATTTCAGAGTGTCGGACGAAGGGCCCGGTTTTCCGGAAGATCAACTGAATGAGCTGTTCCTTCCAGGGAAATCTACCCGCGAGGGGGGCAGCGGTTTGGGATTGGCAATCTCGAAGCAGATCGCGGAATTTCTTGAGGCCGATCTGCAGCTTGAAAAGTCAGGGGCCGACGGCTGCACCTTCATGCTGAAGCTTCCGATGTCCGTTTGTCTTGAATCACCGTGTTAACGGAGTGGGCGTACACGCCCGAATGGAGGCCTCTCGGGGTGGGCGAATACACCCGTAAAATGTGGACTTCTTTAATGAAAATGCTGTTTTTCGAACAAATTCCAGGGAGCGCCGGTTGGCACAGTCTCTGCATTAGGGGAATCAGGCATAGAGCCGTCGAGATCAATAGAAAGGAAGTATTATTATGAAAAGTAAACTAATCATCTCAGCCGTAGTAAGCCTCGCATGTGCCAGCAGTGTATTGGCCAAAAATGAAACTCCAAAGGGAAATGGCGAAGGTCCTGTTAAGGAACAGGCGCAGATCCGCGACCAACTGCAGGTCTGCACGCCTGAGCTGGAAAAAGAGTGTCTGCAGGATCAGGACGGTCTTCCGGCAGAAGTGCAGGAAGCCGTAAAGGAAATGACTCAGGCCCGCGAAAAGTATCAGCAGCAGTTGCAGGATCAGACCAACGAAGCAACGGAGTGTACCGATGAGGATCGCGAGCAGCTTCGAGAACAGCTTCGCGAACAGATGAAGGAGCAGGCAAAGGATCGTGAACAGCTTCGTGAACGTCTGCGCGAAATGCGCGAATGTCTGCCGGAACATCAGGATATGATTCAGCAGGCCAAAGAGCAGGCCCGCGAAAAAGCACGTCGTGGCGACGACTAGTCGTTCATGCAGGACCCAACCTCCAGGAGTGTGAACCCCTTCATCTTCTGGAGGTTTTTCTATCCGCGCAACACATCGTATCAGGAGCGATATGAAAACCAGAACCATGCAGACAACCGGAATCATTTCCCTACTCTTATCGGCGGCAACCGTCATTGCGGCTCCTGACAGAAACCGCTGGCACTGGTCGAACCCCCTGCCACACGGTAATAACGTGATGGATATGCAGGTGTCCGGCACGGCATCCGTTCAGGTGGGCGATTCAGGAAGTCTGCATTTCAGGGGCGAAGACGAGCGCTGGGTCCAGGCACTCACAGGAACCGAAAATTATCTTCGCAGCACCACGGTGCTGGGAGAGCGGTTTATTGCGGTGGGTGAAAGCGGAACCATTATTTGGTCCGACTCAGGAACGGTCTTCCAATCATCGGAACTGGTTCCCGAAAATACGCTGGACTGGTTCGAAGGCGTTGCGGCCTCCAGCCTGAGAGCAGTGGCCGTCGGAGATTACGGTGCCATCTACACCAGCACAAATGGTGTGAGCTGGACGTCTTCAGATTCAGGAACCACCGAATGGTTGCGCGGGGTGGCCTTTGGCGGCAGCAGTTTTGTTGCAGTGGGCGAAAACGGAACTATTTTGCAGGCACCGGTAAGTGCCGGGTCATGGAGTGCAGTGGCCAGCGGCACAACAGAACACCTCAATCGGGTTCGCTATCTGGGAAACGCATCCTCCGGAAATTATTATGCGGTCGGAAATAACGGCGTGCTTCTGAACAGTTCCGACGGGACCGCCTGGACCGCACTGAATAGCGGAAGCACCAATGATTTGTACGATGTGGCCCTGAACAGTACCGGCCTGCTGCTGGTCGGCGATCAGGAGCTGCGGCTCAGTCGCGATGGCGCAACGAGCTGGGAAGATCAGATTCGCGACGGCCTTTCCAATGCCGCACCGGCGTGGGTGTATCTCTCCGCGCAAAGCAAAGGTAATGCCTGGTGGGCGGCCGGCCGCTCCGGACTTTTAATGGAAGGCACTTTTTCATCGGGTGAATACGCCTGGCAGGCCTCTCCTTCGGATTCCTCTCACGCCTGGTTATGGGATATGACGGTGCAAAGCGGCATCTACATCGCAGTTGGCGACCTGGCAAACATAAAAACCAGCCTCGACGGGATTCTATGGACCCAGGAAGTGGTTCCCGTTGCGCACACGAATACCGTGCTGCTGGGCGTGGGAGGAAATTCCAATGTACTCGTGGCCGTTGGAAACGATGGCGCGGTTTTATTGAGTGAGGCGGGTCAGGCGGAAGTCACCGTCACCAATGAGTTGGTTGTCACCAACATTACGGTGGAGACCTACGGGGTTGTCTGGACCAACCTTGCTCCCTTCACCGCCAGCTCGCTGCAGGGTATCGATGTCGCGGATGATCTGTTTATTGCAACGGGCGATGCAGGATCCATCTTTACGAGTTCCAATGGTTGGAACTGGACGGCCCGGAATTCGTCTTCATCCGTATTTCTTTCCGGCGTGGCCATCGGTGCCGATGTCTGCGTTGCCGTCGGTGACAATGGCTCCGTGTTGCGTTCGGCTGACCGTGGGATTTCATGGAGTGCCGTTAACGTGGGAACTACCGACTGGCTTTATCGCGTCCAATGGTTGGAAAATCAATTTGTGATCGTCGGAGAAGGCGGAAGCATTTTTACCAGCGTGGATGGCTTAAGCTGGACAGCACCATCCAGCGGAACCGATGAATGGCTCACCGATGTATCCTTTGCCGATGGAGAGTGGTTCGTCAGTGGATACCACGGCACCTTGCTCACCAGCACCAATCTCACGGAGTGGGAATCCTTGTCGCTGCCCACCGGAAAATCTCTATTCGTAACAGAGGTTAAGGACGGCCAACTGCTGGTGGCCGGGGTGGAAGGCGTCATCCTTCGTAACCGCACCGAAACTCAATTGACGCCCGTCATGTTGCTGGATTACAGCCAAAGCACGTCGACGGATACGAACGGGGTAGACACGGTGTATGAACTCTTCCTGTTTGGCGGTCAGCCGGATCAAATCTTTGGATTCTGCTCGACCACCAATCTGACTTCCAACCTTTGGAACACCAATGCGGTGATGGAACTCTATGATCCTTCCGGCACGCTCTACGCCATTCGCACTCGCGATGCCACGAACGCACCGCCAGCCGAATTCTATTCCACGCAATTGGTGCCGTAGCAGTTGGTGTCTGCGCGATGACGGGGTTGCACGCCGTTCGTGATAACTCGTATTGAGATTCGTTCAACCCATTTTAAACAGGGGCAAAATATCCCGTATTTAAGACACAGTAAGGCAGGTGCATTCAAAAGAATACTAGGTGAAAACTCAGTAATTATTATTGGAATCTAAATTCCCTGTTTCATGAAAGTATAATGATTTACAACTGTTATAGTGGTGCTAGTTTACGAATATAAAAGAGGGCAAGGCCATGAAACGAATCCTGATATTTATACTGCTTGCAACTTCTGTATTTGCTGACGAGTGGCAGGTGATCGGCTGGAACGATCTGGGTATGCACTGCATGGACGGGACCGATTTTTCGGTGTTCTCGATTCTCCCTCCGTATAACACCATCCACGCGCATGTGATCCATGACGGGGTGCTGGTCACCTCAACCAACGGTCTGCACGTAACCTTCGAGGCCGTGGCGGATCCGGACGGTTCAATCAATACCACGACCGCGGATAAGATTAATTTCTGGGAGCACGTGGCCGATATGTTCGGCGCGCAGCCGGCGGATGATTCCGGGCTGGCTGGTTATTCCATGCCGGGTGTTGCCAACACGCCGCAGCACATGGAATTTGAAACGGCTCACAATTGGTTTACGGGCGAAGGCATTCCGATTTCGCCGTTTGATGATGCCGGGTTGGTGAACTATTATCCGATGATGAAAATTGTCGTTCGCAACGATGGCGGAACCGAGCTGGCTTCGACCAAAATCGTATTGCCGGTTTCCGATGAAATGACCTGCTCCGCCTGCCACCGGTCGGGCAGCGATGCCGCCGCACAGCCGCTGCTCGGCTGGCGCTGGCATCCCGACAGCGACAAGGATGTGAAACTCAACATTCTTCGTCTGCACGACGAAAAGCAGGCGACCAATCCGGCTTTTTTCCAGGCTTTGGAAAACCAGGGTTTTAACACCAACGGGCTTTATCAAACCGTGGTGGCCGACAACACCGCCATTCTCTGCGCGCGCTGCCATCAGTCCAACGCGCTTCCCGTTCCGCCGGATCCCAATGTGAACACCACGATGACGCAGGCGATGCACGCGCACCACGGACAGGTGGTTGATCCGGCAAACGGTATGCTCCTCAGCAGCTCGCTCAACCGCGATTCCTGCTACCGCTGCCACCCGGGTTCCTCGACCCAATGCCTGCGCGGAGCCATGGGCGCATCGGTGGCTGCCGATGGCGGGCTCGCGATTCAATGCCAAAGCTGTCATGGCGATATGGATGCCGTCGGGGCGGAAACCCGCAACGGCTGGTTCGACGAACCGAGCTGTCAAGGCTGCCACAGCGGAACGGCTGTTGATAACAACGGAGCCATCCGTTTCCTGACCGTCTTTGAATCGGGCGGAGCCGAACGTGTGGCGGTGAATGATACCTTTGCGCATCCGACCAACACGCTCTATCGCTTTTCAGAAGGACACGGCGGGTTGCAGTGCTCGGCCTGCCATGGATCGCCCCACGCCATCTATCCCTCCGCACACGCCAACGACAACCTGCAGAACATGGACATGCAGGGACACAAGGGAACCGTGAGCGATTGCCTTAACTGCCACACCTCGCAGCCGCAGACCTTCACCGGTGGACCGCATGGTATGCATCCCGTCGGCGAAAGCCGCTTTTCGATTAAAATCGACCATCAGGAAGACTGGTTCCATGAACATGCGCTGGAAGATGACGGTCCCGGACTGTCTTCGTGCCGGGCCTGTCACGGGGCGGACGACCGGGGCACCGTGCTTTCGCTGGCGCAGGGCGACCGCACCATTGATACCGACGACTTCGGCATCAAAACCTTCTGGAAAGGTTATCGCATCGGCTGCTACACCTGCCACAACGGCCCCGATACAGACGATCCCAACAACAATCCCGCACCGGTGGTTTCCAATGCCGCGGCTTCCACCACGGCAAATGATCCTGCAGCGATTGCTCTGACTGCAAACGAAGGAACGATCCGCATTATCTCGCAACCGCAGAACGGAACCGTCGGCCTGACCGGCTCGACTGCAACCTACTATCCTTTCCTGAACTTCGTCGGCACCGACTCCTTCACCTTTGCGGCATGGGACGGCAAAAAGGATTCCAATCTTGGAACGGTGACAATAACCGTGAATGAGGGAGCGTGCGTGCTCGTTTGTGAGTCGGTGGTTCCTTTGAATTCTGTCTCCCGAACGGCGCTTCCATTCTGGGCATTCGCCACGGTCTCGAACTGTACCGATGCGGCTTCCTATGTCTGGAACTTCGGCGACGGCGGCAGCTCCTCCGATGCGTTGGCACAGCATGCGTATGGAAAGAACGGAACCTACCCGTGGCAGGTCATCGCGTCCGCCGGCAGTTTATCCGTCACCAATACCGGCTCCATCACGGTTGGAAACATTCAACTGGATACCGACGCCGACGGCATTGAAGACGACTGGGAATGGGCGGTTTTCCAATCCCTGGAAACCGCCAGTGCTTCATCTGACTTCGACGATGATGGGCTGAGCGATAAGCAGGAATATCTCTGCGGCTCCAACGCTTTGGACCCGGCATCCAAATTGGCATTCAATGACTCGACGGCGAATGTGGTCCGCTGGGCCAGCGAGCCGAACCGGATCTACACCATCAACGCGACCACTTCACTGGTGGAAACCGCCTTCGCCCCGATCGTAACTGAGATTCACGCAACGCCTCCGGAAAATGCGTACACCAACCTAACCACCGCTGCAGCCGCGTCATTCTATCAGGTCGAACTGGAATAACTACAGCGCCAATGGTTACAAGAGCCATTGACGATGGGTTGCAGTTAAAGCAGTGCCGCTCTGCAAGGGTTTTGAATCCGATATGAAATAGCTTATTTTTATCGCGCTAACTCATTGTGTAAAAGCAAACAGTATATATGGGCTCTGAATCGTTAGGGTTATGGATTATCTATTTTTCATTAAAAAAAATTGATGAATGATTCGTGCTGTGGATGAGTGTCCCGCATGAATTCTACTGCAAAAAAATATAATGATCCGCCCGGTTTAGTTTCTCAGGTTTTGACGGTGAGTCGCATCGACCACGAGTATGACCAGACCTATAGTTATTGGCTGAAACCTACCGATGAGGTTGTATTTGTTGCGGGGCAGTATTTCCATTTAGTGGCTCCGGAAGAATCCATCAGCAAGGCGACGGCTCGGCACATGTCGGTGGCCTCATCTCCTTTGGATGATGAGTTGCTGTTTTCGATGAGTGTGGCTTCACAAAGTCAGTTTAAAAAACGATTTTCCGACGTTTCTGTGGGGGATGAAGTTCGCATCTTTCATGTGGATGGCGAGTTTACCCTGGACGGGATTCCGGAAGGGGCCGAGCTGGTCTTCGTTGCGGGCGGAATCGGCATTACGCCGTTTCGAGCTCTCATTCGGGATATCGAGCTGCGGAACTTAAACTATGCCTGGTCGCTTATTCATGTGGCCCGGAACTTTCTCTATCAGGATGATTTTAAACAGTATTCCAATTCGCAACTTCACATCGGCCGAAACGATGTGCCGGAAACCATTGAAGCCGTGGTGGCCGAACAGCCGAACGCGTACTATTTTGTCAGTGGTTCCGAACGCTTTATTGAAGGGCTCGCGGATCGTATTGCTTCGCACGGAATCGACCGTTCGCGTATCCGGTTGGAAAACTTTAATCATTAGCGTTTGATCCGGATCTGCTAACTGCGTTGATGCTATTTGGATTTAATCCAGATAACGGGTTGACATGAAGAGCGGTTTATTTAAGTTAGCGCCTCCTAAGTTATCAGGGATTGGCTCAAGCAGCTGATCTCAAAAACCTGTCAGGGTGGCCCTGAAGTGTGTTGAAAAAAATATCGGTCTGCTAGACTCCGCGATGGGGTGCGCAACTGAAATTGAGCCGGATACAGAAGTGATCCGGGCACGCCATTCAGATGCGATTGATCCGTTTATTTAGAACAGGGCAGCATGCCTTCTATTCCTTTTTCCGTTCGTCTTCTTTCAGGAAGAACTGCGCCCAGTCGGAATTGAATTTCCCTTTTTTTTCAATTTTTCCGTTGAGCACTTGCGTTCTGCGCATGGCTCGCCGGTCTTCGTTTGCAGCCTATGGCCGGGTGGCCCGGCGTGGGATTGTGAATATGTATTCAACCATTACATCAGGAGTATCCATGAAAGCTAAGGCTTATCATAAAACAAGTTGGCTTGCGGCGTTGGCTGCAGGTTTAGCGGTTGGCGCAGTTGCCGAAGAAACTAACGAAACAGCGGTTGCTGAAAATGCCGTGGCAGAAGAAACCGTTCAGGTGATCCCCCAGGAGATGGATGAGGTTCGTACCGTGTCTGTCATCGGAGAGGATTATATTGAGCACATCCAGGCCTCTACGTTAGGTGATATTTTCCGGGTCGATCCGGAGGTCACCGTTGGCGGCGGCGGTATTCCGGCCGCACAGAAGATTTATGTGCGTGGCTTGGAAGACACCATGCTCAATGTCGAGATCAACGGCGCGCCGCAGAGCACGCAGATCTATCACCATCAAAGCCGCATCCTGGTCGACCCTGAATTACTGAAATCGGTTGAGGTGCAGTCCGGCGCCGGAGCGGCCACTTATGGTCCCGGCGCATTGGGCGGATTCGTTCAGTTCGAATACAAAAACGCATCGGATATGCTCGACCCGGGCCAGGCGCTGGGAGCCTTTGTTAAAGGCGGCTACTATTCCAATGGTGATGGCTATAAGGCGGATACCGCAATTTTCGGTTCGGTGAATGAGGCGCTTAACCTTATGGCGCTCTACACCCGCTACGACATCGGCTCCTACGAGGCCGGCGGCGATTATGGCGAGGTTGAAAATACCGATGTGACCTCGGACCGAATCTATCTTTCGGCGGACGGACGCTTCGGTGATGAACATTCCTATACGGCCTCCTATGATTGGTATCAGGACGCAGGCCCGCGTCGCATCCGCGCGAACTTCCAGGGCGACATCACGCATCCCGTGCTGCCCAACCCGGTGGTGGATCAGGAGGCGACTCGTCAAACGGCTGCCTTCAACTACGCTTTTGACTCAATCTCAACCGATATGGTTAATCTCGAGTTCAAACTCTATGCGACGGATATCGAGTCCAGCCAGAAAAGTTCCGAAACCTATGTGACAGGACCTCCTTTCTTCTACGATATGGATTTCGATTACGACCTCGGCGGCGGTAACTACGGCACGGATCTGCGTAATACATCGGAGTTTGAACTTGCTGGAGAGCATGGCCTGACCTATGGCGCGGACTACCGTCATGATGAGGTGACCTTTGATAACCGTACCGCCGGATCCAATTCCCTCGGTCCGATGTTTGCCGACTGGGCTGACGCCGAGGCGAAGGGTCAGATTTACGGGGTTTATGTGCAGGATAACTGGCGTCTGAATCCCAAGTTTCTGCTCAGCTACGGCCTGCGCTGGGACCAGTATGAATATGAGGACCCTCAGGGGATTGAAGTTGATATGAATGGCTTCAGTCCGAATGTCGGGATCACCTTCACGCCCGTTCAGCAGCTTGATATCTATGCCAACGCTGCGCGCGCTTTCCGTGGCATGCTGGCGCCGGAGGCCCTCTTCCTCAGCCACCCGTCGCACGTCACCGATCCCGATGCCGATCCGGAAACCGCATATAACTACGAGCTGGGTATGAACCTGAATTCAGGCGGGTTCCGCGCCAACGTGGAAGGGTACTATCAGGAAATCTACGACTATATCGGAACCCTGGATCGCACCAATATAGGCGACGTGAAAATTCCGGGCTATTCCGCGTCGGTCGGATATCACTGGGACATGCTGGTCGCCTCGATCGGTGTGAACGAGTCGTTTCCGGAAATGAACGGCGAAATGCTCGTCAATGAGGACAACATCGGGCTGGGTGCTGCCAGCGGACGGACCTGGATTACGAGCCTCGAATACTGGTTCCCCACCACGGGCGTTGTCGTGGGCTGGAATGGTCGCTTTGTGGAGCGGCTGGAAGATCTGCCGCAGCCGACAACCGGAGTCCGTCCGGACAAAGCTGGATTCGGCGTGCACGACATCTATGTCAGTTGGACCCCGCCCAGCCACGATGCCCTGACGCTGACGTTCACGGTGAATAACGTGTTCGACCAGTTCTACTACGAGCACACCACCTACGGGTATAACTCCAGCCTCGATGCAACCGTCGGGTTGCCGGAGGCGGGCCGCGACTTCAGACTTGCTGCAAGCTATACGTTCTAAATGAAAACAATACGCCAAAATCGATTGGCCATGGCCGCGGCATTTGCCGCGGTTTTTGGCGTTTTTATAAGCGGCTGTAAACCGGCCGATTCCGACGTTCCAATGTCTGGAAATTCCAGTGCAGTGGAAACCCGACTCATCACCGATGCATTGGGTAACGAGGTGCAGGTTCCTGTGCATCCGCAACGCGTGCTGGCACTTAGTGAAGTCGATCTGGATGCGATGCTCGCGCTGGGCGCGAAGCCCTTTGGCGCCACGGCCGGACGCGGGCAGGACACCTTTCCCCGCTATCTGCTGGAGCAGACCGAAGGCATTGAGCTGATGGGAGCGTTGTATCGCCCGTCCCTCGAACGCGTCATTGGCGCGCGGCCCGATCTGATTCTGTGGGGAGGCTATATGGATGACGGGATCGCGGCAAAGCTCCGGAAAATCGCGCCGGTGGTGCGGACTTACGGGATGGAAGATGGATGGCGTATTGCGCTGGAACAGGTGGCCAATGCCCTCAATCTTCAGGAGCAGGCTGTGGCCTTCGAACTCGCTTATGCCGAGCGCGTGAAATCCATTCAGGCCGAGCTGGGCGATGCGCTGCAGAAAAAGGTTAGCATCATCCGGTGGAACCCGAAGGGCCCGGCGTTTATGCACGCGGATAGCTTCGGGCGCGGGATCACGGTGGACCTCGGGCTGGACATTCCGGAAGGACAGGATGTGCCGGGCCCCGCGCATTCCAAAATCATCAGCTTCGAAAATCTGGATATGATCGACGCCGACTGGATCTTCCTCGGAACCCTCACGGGAGAAGGCGACGCGCAGCGTTCGCTGGATGCCGCGCTGGATAATCCGGCCTTCGCCCGACTCAATGCAGTCAAGTCCGACCAGGTGGTTGTGGTGGATGGCTCCATGTGGACCTCGTCCGGTGGTCCCATTGCCGCACAGCAACTCGTGGAAGAAGTATACGGCGCATTGAAGTAGCGTATGAAAATAGGTTTCGTCATTTTGGGTTTGCTGGCGGCATGCCTCGTCTCACTGGGTGTGGGAGGAGGCAGCGTCACGTTGCCGCATGTGTTCGACTACCTGAGTGGTCGGCCGCTCGGTGCCGATCCCGACTATGTCGAAATGGTCATCGTCTCCATTCGCCTGCCGCGCACGTTGGGCGCGATTCTGGTCGGCACCTGTTTCGGGCTGGCCGGTGCACTGCTGCAAACCGTCACACGCAACCGATTGGCCGAAACTGATCTGCTCGGAATTAATGGCGGTGCGGCCTTGGGCGTGGTGATTGGTCTGACGTTTTTCGGGGCCGAGTCCGTCGCCAGTTATATGGGCTGGTCGTTTGGCGGTGCGCTTTTCGGGACCATGCTGGTCGTCGCCATTGCGGGGCGGGGTGGAGTTGCCATTCCGCCGCTGCGCCTCGTGCTGACCGGCCTGGCGATCGCCTCCACCGTGCAGGGCATCATTGGATTCATCCTGCTTCAGAATCAGAACAGTCTCGATCAGTTTCGATTCTGGGTGCTCGGCTCGTTGGCCGGCGTTACGCTGGAGGGCATCATGGCCGCGCTGCCAGGAACGATTGTAGGCATCGTGATTGTGCTCGCCATCACCCGCAGTTTAGGCGCACTTCGGTTGGGCGATGATGTCGCCAAAGGGCTGGGCCATCGCCCGGCCATCACCCGTTTTGCTGCGATTACCGCCGTGACCCTTTTCACGGGATCGGCCATTGCGCTGACCGGGCCGGTCGTATTGCTGGGGCTCATTGCTCCGTACGCCGCGCGCTATTTTGTGCGCTCCTCCATGGCCCTCTTTTTTATCGTTTCCGGCATCATGGGCGCATCCGTGTTGCTGGTAGCGGATTCGGTTTGCCGCGTCATTGTGCAGCCCTACGAATCGCCCGTTTCGGTGGTGGTTGTGCTGATCGGCGCGCCGCTGCTCATTCACATCGCCCGCTCACCGAAACAACTCAGTTCCTTGAATAGCTAATGAATACGACGGATCTAAAACCCATTCCCGCTGGCCGGGTGATTCGAGGCGGCTCGTTCTCCTGGATTCTGCCGTACCGCGCCTGCGCGGTTTCCTCGGTGCTGGCCCTTCTTTCGTTTGCGCTGTTCATCTATGCCCTCATGGCGGGCGAAACCACCTTGAATCCCGTTCAGGTTTTCCAATCGTTGATCGGCTCCGCCGATTGGTCGACGAATTTATTGGTCGGCGAAGTGCGGCTGCCTCGCGCCATTGCGGCCTGGTCGGCCGGAGCCGCGTTGGGCTTATCCGGTGCGATGCTGCAGGCCATCACGCGAAACCGCTTGGCCAGCCCGGACATTCTGGGCGTGAACGACGGCGCCACCTTTATGGTGATGATTATGGTGATGTTCGCCGCGACGCCCGTGGTGGGGGAATGGCGGATTTCGTGCGGCGGAGCGCTCCTGGCTTTTGCCATTCTCATGATGCTGAGCCGGAATGTCGGATCGCACGGGCATCGCATGCTGGTGATCGGAATCGGGGTTTCGCAGTTGTTCCGTTCCGTGAATGAACTGATGCTCAGCCGCGGGCATATTCAGCATGCCACGGCCGTCTATGTCTGGAGCATTGGCTCGTTTGTCGGGCGTGGATTTGAGAATGCATTGCCGGCGATGCTGGGCCTCGTCATTTGCGTTCCGTGGGCGCTCGCGCTGCAACGGCACATTAATCTCTTTTCGTTCGATGAAACCATTGCGTCCGGTTTCGGGGTTCCCGTGAAGTCGGTCAAACTGCAAACCATTTTTGTGGCGGTGATCGCCGCCGGACTCGGCCTGTCCGTGGGCGGCCCGCTCGCCTTTATTGCATTGGCCGCGCCCATTGCCGTAAGCCGCATGGTTCGATCTGCCAAGGTGGCCGTGGTGGGATCAATGTTAACCGGCGGCCTGCTGGCCCTCGGTGGGGATCTCGCCGGCCGAATGGTGCTCGCCCCGATTGAGCTGCCCGTCGGCGTCGTCTGCCGAATCTTCGGCGGCTTGTTTCTGCTGCTTTTGCTCGTCTTGCCTAAAAGGAAAGTTGCATGAATATTTCGATTAAAAATGTTTCCATAAGCTATGGCCCGCATCGCGCGGTCGATACCGTTTCGCTGCACATTCCGGCGGGCGAGGTAACCGTGTTGGTGGGCCCCAACGGATGCGGCAAGTCTACGTTGCTGCGCGGAATCTCTGGTCTCCAACCCTTGGAAGAAGGGGCGGTGCTGTACGATGAAAAAAACCTTCGCCGAATTCACGGACGCGAGCGGGCGCAGTATGTTTCGCTGTTGCCGCAAAGTCCGATTGCGCCGGACGGCATCACCGTGCAGGCCTTGGTTCAATATGGACGGCATCCGCATCAGGGCCTGTTCCAACGCTGGTCTCAGCGCGATGAAGAAGTCGTGGCGGCTGCGATGAAGCAGACCGGCATAATCGAATTAGCCGCTCGTCCGCTCGAAAGCCTTTCCGGCGGACAGCGGCAACGCTGCTGGTTGGCGATGTCGCTCGCGCAGGAATCGCCGATCATTCTTTTGGACGAACCTACGAGCATGCTCGATATCGGGCATCAATCCGAAGTGCTTTCTTTGGTGAAGCAACTTGCGGCGAACGGAAAAACCGTCGTGGTGGTTCTGCACGATTTAATCGCCGCTGCGCGCTATGCCGACCGCCTGGTGGCGATGCACGATGGCCGGTTGGTGGCGGAAGGGAAACCCGCCGACATCGTAACGCCCGCGCTGATCCGAGAACTTTATAATATTGATTCAACCATCGTGCCCGCTCCCGGCGACGGAGCGCCGGTGGTGATTGCTGATTTGGAGCCTACCCCATGTTAAAAAAAATATGCATACTTCTCCTGTTGGCCTCGGCCGCAGTCGCAGAAGAAACCCCGCTTCATGAACAAGTGGAAAATCATCTGGCGGAAGCCAACCGATTGCGAAGCACGCGCGACGCCGAATACCGGGCGTGGCAGGAAAACCGCGCTAAAATGGAAACGCTTATCGCGAGCATCGAATCGGTGGCCGAGCAGGAGCGCATTAAAGCCGCGGCGGATCAAAAGCAGACCGAGCGCTTGGAATCGGCATCAGCAGAATTGATGCGTACGCAGGAAGCCGGTGAAAAGGTGAGTCAGGTTTGCATCGAGTTGATGAATGAAGTGCATGACACCTTGGATCAGATTTCGCTGCGCTCCATTCCCGGTACCGTTCCGGAAAAGAGCAAGCCGTATGGCGAGCTGAAGGAGCAGTGGCAACAGGCGATGTCGCGCTGGAAAGCAACGGAGGATGCCTCCCAAAATGTGGACGTCAGAATTATGGTCGGCCTGCTGGGCGATCGCGCTGTAAAAGTGAAGGCCTTGCTCGTGGGAACCACGCTCGGTTGGTGGATCGATGAAGCAACCGGTCAATCGGGTTTTCTAGTTCCGCCGGCCGATACCGAAGCAGGAGTTGAGCTGGTTGAGTTTCCAATGTCTGGAAATTTACAAACGGAACTCCGCAAAGCCTTCCAGATTGTCGAAGGCCGCCGCGCACCTCACTGGATTTATCTTCCGCTACAGGAGGTGAACCGATGAAACGGCTCCTTTTCAGTTTAATTCTTCCAATGATTGGAACGGCGTTTGCGCAGGAGATGCAACCGGCCGACCTTTTAAAACAGGCCGAAGCGAAAGAAGCGACGGCGGCAAACGAGCTTGCCGAGCTTCGTGCAGAGGTGGCGCTGGAACATGCTGCGCTTTCAGAAAAAACAGCGCAGGCCTATGCGGCACTGGCGCAGGCCAAAGCCGAGGCCGAGCAGGCTGCTTTTGACCGCGTGGTTGCGGAGGAAGAATTCAATGAGCTGAAAGTGCGCGGTTCGCTTGATGCGGCCCGGAGTCAACAGCTCTTACGCGAATTGCTGATTGCCGCGAATGTGGCCGTCATGCCCAATCAGTCCTGGGCGGAAATTCAGGGCGCTTTGAAGGAAGGGATTCGCGGGCAGCTTTCGGACTTATTCATAAATTCCACGGTTCGCGAAGAGCAAATGGAAGTGCTCGATCATGCGGGTAAAACAGCCGTTGTGCCGGTGGTGCATCTGGGCAATGTGCAGATGATTGCCGTTGGTCAAACACCACAACAACGCGGGTTGGTGGAAGTGACGCCGGATGGTCATGCCTATCTGATCGGCGTTGCTCCGGAGAATACATCAGCGGGAATTTTCCCCGTCGATGTCAGTCAACGGTTGGAAACCGCTCCCGCACAAAAGAGCTTTATTCAGCACTATCTTTCGTCTGGCGGAATTTTCCTCTATCCGATTCTTGCGGTGGGACTGCTCGGTTTCCTCTTAGTTTGCGAGCGTTTGGTCAATATGGTTCGCCACCGGAGTCCGCCGGCCCTGATGGATACGGTTATCGAGCTCGCTAAAAATCTCGAATGGGATCAGGCGCACGCGATGGTTGACCCGCAGGCTACTCCGTTACAGCGGGTGCTCCACTGTGGTGTGCATACGCGGGAGAACAGTCGCGATAAACGCGAATCGCATATCGAGAACGCGATTCTCGAAGAGGTGCCGCGCTTGGAACGGTCGATGACGATGATCGCCGCGTGCGCCGCCATTGCGCCGTTGCTCGGTTTGTTGGGAACGGTGACCGGAATGATCCAAACCTTTAAATCGCTGGGGCTCGATGCGGGCGGCGATGCGCTGTCGCAGGGTATTTCGGAAGCACTCATTACCACGCAGGTGGGGCTGGTGGTCGCCGTACCGTTGCTTTTGCTACACGCCACGTTCAACCGCATTATTGACCGCCGCGTAATCCGACTGGAACAGGCTGGGCATGCGATGCTGGCGGTCATCATTGAACAGAGCGGAGAGATTGAATGATCAGCACCGCATTAATCTGGTTTCAATCCGGCGGACCGTGGCTCTACATCATCGGTGCGCTTGGGGTATTGCTGTTCATGTTGCTTTTCGAACGGGCCTGCGAAGCGCTTTCCCCCATGTGGAAGGCATCGCGTCGGCGTGCCTATTGGCGCGAACAATTGAACGAGACCTATCGGGATTGGTCGTTGGCTGAAGCGTTGGAAGATTTGCTCGCGCGGGAAAAAAAGCGGCTCACGGCCGGAACCACGGTGATTGCCGGATTGGTGCAGGTGCTGATTATGCTCGGGTTGCTGGGTACGGTGAGTGGACTGATGTCGGCCTACCAAGCGCAGACCAATGGGATGGAAGGCGGCATTGATAAAGCATTGCTCACCACGCAATACGCGTTGGTGCTCGCCATTCCCGGGGCATTTTTTCACCGGGTCTGGAGCCGTCGGTCGGATCTGCTCTACGAACGCGGCCGCCATCTGGCCAATGAATTTATGCAGGAGGCCGAGTGATGAGAGGGCGACTGCGAGGACGAAGCAAAGATGTGGCGGCCATCGATATGGGCCCCATGATTGATATGGTTTTTCTGCTGCTTATTTTCACGTTGGTAACGGCGCGGATGACCGAAGATTCGGTGGTGGAGCTGGATCCGCCCGCCAGTACGCAGGCGGAAAGCCGGCAGGATAACGCGGTGCATATTTCGGTCGACCGCCGCGGCGATATTTATGTGAACAATGAAATTGCCGGTCACTTTGCCCAGGCGGCGATTGCGCAGCAGCTGGCCCAAAAAGGATCGGACCACATTGTTCTTCACGCAGACGGCCAAACTTCGACGGCCGATCTGATGCATGCCATGGATGTTAGCCGGGAGGCCGGAGCGCTGCATGTTGACCTTGCCGCTACAGCTAAATAGAAACGGCCACTGGCTGCGCTGGCCGCTGGCCGTGGTGTTCAGTCTGGTGGCGAACGCCTTGCTGCTGGGAATGATTGTGCAGCAGGTGGAGCCGGAGGCCGTTGTGGCGCCGCGTCAGACGGTTACGATGATTGAGGATACTCCGCCGCCCGAACCGCAACTGCAGGAGGTGGCGACGGGCGCCTCTTCCAGTGCCTGGAAATCGGCATTGCCTTCGGCACCAAATGCGCCCGCCCGCCCGCCGGCTTTTGATGTTCCGTTCGATGTCTCCGCCCCCGCACATATCGACCCATCGGTCATGCCGGAGCCGGGCATGTTTCTTCCAAACCTTGGAAACTATTCTGTCGTCAGTGGTGAGGTGACCGGTGGCGGCGCACATAACCAAAATCCACAGCTTTTAAACAGGCAGGTTTTTGACCGCTTCTATCCGAGTGCGGCTCTCTCGCGCAGAATGACTGGAGAATCGGTTTTGGAGCTGGAAATCTCGGTCGCAGGCAAGGTGGAAAATGCCAAACTCATCTCATCTTCGCCCCGTGGAATTTTTGACAAAGCCGCACTGAAGGGCGCGCTCTATGCCCGCTTTAAACCCGCCTTGAAAGAAGGACAACCCGTTTCTGTCATATATCGTTTACGCTTAGATTGGACACCCCCCGGAAGATGAAAAATAAACTGATCCCCATTCTCCTATTCGCCGCAATGAGTTTTCCAAGCTTTGGAGTCGTTCCTGCCGTGTCGCCCGAAATGGGCAAAACGCTGGAGGCTGTACAGACCGCCATTCAGGCAGAGCAATGGGAGGAAGCCGTTGAGGTGCTGAATAAATCCAAAGGCGAACGCAATGCACTTTGGCATAATACGCTCGGTCAGATTTATCTGGCGCAGGGCAATCCGCAAGCGGCCGAAAAGCCGCTTCGCACCGCCTATAAACTGAATCAGGATGAGCTGTTTGGAATCACACTGGCCACCTGCTTGGTGGAGCTGGATCAACAGCAGGAGGCGCTGGAACTGTTCGGACGATTTTTGAATCTGTCCACCTGCGACCAGAATGCACTGGAGTCGTATTTGTATTTAGCCGTTCAGGTGAACGATGCCCGTCTGGTGCGGGAATTAACCCGCTTCGGCCTCATGCGTTTTCCCGCGTCGCCGTACCTGCGGGAAATGGATTTGCAGCAAGCGGTGCAGGATGGCCATGCGTCAGAAATTCTACGCGCCACGGATGTGATGCTGGCGCGGGAACCGCTGGAAAATCGGTGGTGGCAAACCCGGGCGAGTGGATCAGAAACGCAGAGCGATTTGCAATTGGCGCGGCTCGAAGCCGCCGTTCTGGCCAACCCGGATGATCTGCAGCTTCGGCGGCAGCATTTGCTGGCGCAGCTCTCCGCCGGCCATCGAAAAGAAGCAATGAAACAGGCTGAAGTGATTATCGAGAATCAGCCGAATTCCGACACCGCGCTCTACTGCGTTCAGGCGGCCGTCATGATGCAGGATTATAAAACCGCTTCCCAGTGGCTGGATGGATTTGAGCAAACCGATGACTACCGATATTGGCGCGTCCGTGCCGTGGTTTCGCTACACGGAAAAGAGTTTGGTAAAGCCAACGAGGCCTTGGTTGCGTTGTTGAAATACCCCGACCCCGATCCTTCGCTATGGCGCTGGGCGGCGCACTTGGCCATTTCCGAGCCCGCGCCGGAGTATGCCGAACCGTGGCTCCGCCAGGGCCTGACGCTGGATTCCGACTATTCCACTCCGATTGCCCTCGACTATGCCCGTTGGCTCATCGGTCAAGATCGCCAGTCCGAAGCAGCGGATGCCATCAATGGGTATCTTGAAAATGATCCTTCGGACGCGACGGCTATAGCGTTGAATGCGCTGATCAATCCGTCGGAACTGAAATAGTAGATGTGGAATTGATCGCCAACGGGAATGCCAAATCGCGGAATGCCCGTTCTTGATTCTAGTCGACCCGGACATCGTGTTTGGCTGCGAGCGCTTTCAATGCACGGTCACGGGTAAGCAGCAGTGCATTGTTTCGTCGAGCCAGGACGAGGTAGAGCATGTCGTATACCGGATGCCGGGTGCGGCACGCCATGGCAAAGGCTTCGGTATATAATTCACGGACATCAGTCAGGGAATCCGGTAGCTCCAGTGCCAGTTCCATGGCCGACTCGGCCTGTTCCATTGGCATGTTTTGAAACGCATGATATTTCCAGAAAACGTTGGCAACCTCTGAAATATACAAGGTCGGAGCAATCACCCATTTTGCTTCGGCTAACAGTTTGTGTTCGGCTTCTCTCTCAGACGAATGAAGAACCAGGTCAACCGCCGCCGAGGTATCCAAGACAACCTTCATCGCGCACGGTCTTCCTTAACCATGTCGGCAGCATCCGGAAGGTTCGAATCCGGTGGAGAAAGCTGCGCTTCTTTAATGCGATCCAACAGAGCCTCTCGGCGCTTGCGCGGATTTTCCGTCAGCTCCATTCCCCGGGCCAGCGTAACAACCGCTTGTTGAGCCAGGCTGCGGTGTTCGCGTTTGGCATGCTCCTGCAAGGTGCCATAAAGCATTGCAGGCATCTCTCTCACTTGTAACGAGGGCATCTTGTGGCCTCCTTTCGTTTTTTCAGTGAGCAGGTTACTGCATTCTGCATGCAGAATGCAAGCGCGGGTTTGCGGATCAATCCGCCGGAATAATTCTTACCCTTTGAAAAAATAGATGTGGAACTGATCGCCGTCGGGACGGGACCAGCTCTTGAATGCTTCGTCGGTTAGTTTTTCAACGATCGGTGCGGGGTAGAGCGGGGCGATTAGTTCCAGGATCTGGCCGAGATTCAGCGCCCGTGCCGCCGCGAGCACTTCGTCCAACGGCACCCCGCAGGATTGAATGGTTTCCGTGACGTCGAGTTGTGTTATCTCGCGGTTTTGGTCCATCCAGTCCGGGCGCGGCTGGTCGGTTGCGACATCCGATGCGCCCTCCAAATTCAATTCGGGTTGCCCGGCATCTTTACGGAGGGTGTTCACCAATTGGTCCACCGGAATTCCGCCGGTGGCCGCCGCCTGTTGCAGGGTGACGATATTGGCCACCGTGCGCCGCAGTACGGGATTTTTCAATTTTTTGAATTGGGGTGAGAGTCCAATGAGCGTTTCTTCGAGTTCGGGAAACTCTTCAAGCAAACGCCCAACTTTCATGGAGGGAATGATGGGCGTCATGTTCAGGACTCCGTATTGTCTGCATAGGACAGGATGCGTTGTTCGCCTTCCAGGGCGCGGAGCGGCGCGATGTTCTGACTCATCTCCACGGTGCCCAGATAGGTGCCTTCTTTATCGCGCATCGCGTAGTAGGCAATGTGAACAAAGGTATCGCCCATCTGAATCCAGAAGGGGGCGCAATCCTGTCGCCCGGCTTTGAAGTCTTCGACGATTTGTTCCACGATATGGGTGCTGGACGGCGGGTGGCACATGCGTACATCACGACCGAGAATCGCACGGTTGCGGTCGAAGATGCGCTCGTCGCCCTGCGAAAAATATTTCACCTTATCGTTGCGGTCCACGAACGTGATGTCGATGGGCAGAATATTCAGCAGCGCCTCCAGCTCCTCGGGGGTAAAGCTTCCGCTCGGCAGTCGAACGCAATCGCCCTCGGCTTCCATGGATTTTTCAAGGTCCATACCCTCGGGATTCCACTCCGTATCGGGATCGATCAGGCAATAGCCGATTTCGGCTGTCTGGCGATAGATGTCGTACCAATCGGAATCGGTGAGCAGATCCATACACATTGGAAAAAGAATCTGTTCTTCTTTCAGCGTCATGCCGACGACCGCTTCCAACAGCGGTGTAATGAGCATTTCAGAAAGTGCCGAGATCTCTTCTGTGCGATCGGCTTCCCGCAGCGCGGCGATGGCTCCCTTTACTTGCTCGCGGATTTCATCGTGTTTGCCCCACATGACTTTGGGCGGCCCCGTGATGTCGTTTTTTTCCAGGAAGGGGAAGAGCAGGTTTTCTTTGCGGCGGTAATGTTTGTCGGCATCCATGAGTTGGTTGAGCGATCCGATGAGGCCGTTTTTAAGATTATCAACGGGTGTATCTGTGGCAATTCCGACCACCTGTTTTTCTATGTCAGCGCAGAGCGTTTTGATGGCTTGGTTTTCGAGAGTGAACGTATCGACGGGATGTCCTTTGGGGGCTGACGCGGACTGACTGTTATCGAGATTGCCGTCGAGTACCTGATGGTGCAGGTCGCATAGTTTAAGGATTTCTGCCTCAGGGAGACCTTCCGCAATCAGTTCCTGTTCGACCACAACCACATCACCATGCGGAATGGAAGTCAGTAGCTCAGCCACCTTCCTTTTCACCTGTTCCGGTGCAACGCCTTCATGCAGTTGCTGGATCATATGTTTCAGTAATTCGCGCCGTTGTTCCGCGTTGTTAATCAGTTCACTCATTGCTCGGCCCTCTCTGGTTGTCGTTATGAAATTTATACTGGTTCAGTTTTCCAATCATTGTAAGAAGAAGGGCCCCCTGCCTTGCGGCAGGGGGCAGTATTCATGGGGATGATCTAACTAACCAAGAAGGATCATGATTCCACCGCATCGTGCGTTGTTTTCGTTTCCCATAAATGCCGTTGTTCCAAAGATCGATCATCGTAGTATCGGCGCTCCGAATGATTGCGGAGGAGCCTGGGAGAAATCCTGTTGTTGAAAAAGGGTGCGCATCCAGTTTCGGGTGCGGTATTCGACCTGCAGTTTATCGTCCAGCGTTTTGCAGTCGTTGATCTGTAGAGATTGAGAAAGCATGGTGAGGGTCGCATCGCACGGGCCCTGCAACAGGGCGGGGAGCAGCTGTTCTTCAGAATGAAAATGGGCGAGGTTTTCCTGCAGGCTTTGATCCGCCAATGCGATCAGGCGCTTCATGACGCAACCGCAGAAGGAAAAGCTTAAGACCCGGGAAAATGAATTCTTCTCATTGAGCATTTTAATTCCTTCCGTCCGGGCCAGAAACCAGTTTCCGGCATTAATGGTCTGTATACCGAGGTCCGGCAGCTGCACGGAGATACTCCCGTTCAGAATCGTGCCGGCCCAAATGACATTGCCCGGCAGTACAACCGGTATCTGCGATACGCATTCGGAAAGAAAGTTGAATTCGTGCAACCGCATGCCGGAGTCGAAGTCCACACTGCTTCCCAGCATCGTAAGGCCGTCGTCGTTGAAATTATAATCGCGGGAATTATTAAAGGGACTTACGCCGCGTGAGGTTTGGTCCTGCATATCTGTTACGTCTCCATTTAGCATTTTGGATTACAGAGACCGGTGGTTCTAAGTAATCCGATCAGGCAGATGAGTGCTCATCGCCTTCTATTTCGAATTCCTTCAGGTCCACCCTGACAGGAGTAGTGGAATGGAGCTGCAACTCCGTTTCCAATGATTGGAAAGGTATCAAATGGAGCCCGTTTGTCTATTTTATTATTTAGATTAAATCTAAATAAGCACCCCGATTACATCGCCCAGTTAATGGATGCGAAGAAGAATCTTCCAGGCATTGGAATTTGTTCGCCGCTGGTCAGACCGCCGACGGGCAGGGCGACGGTGCGGTTGAGGTGGCGGGTGTAATCCTGATCGAAGAGGTTTTCGATGCCGGCTTCGAGGTTGAATCCGCCGGGGAGCTGAACGCCGCCTTTCAGATTAACAATTTGCCAGCCGGGGGGTTCAGTTTCGGGGAAGTTTGGATCGATCATATTCTGCTGTGCGGCGGCAACCAACATGGCTTCGGCCCAGGGGCGTATGGATCTATCCCACTCCCAGCGCACACCCACGCTGCCGTTGAGCGGAGGGATCAGGGGAAGGTTTTCCTGATCGGAAACATTATACCCGCGAACATAGGCGAGCGAAAACGGGACGCTCCAATGGTTGGAAAAACGGTAACGCCCTTCAATTTCTCCGCCGCCGAGCACGGCATCGGTATTCACAAAGCCGCGGATCAGGTCACTGGTTCCATCGCCGTTCACATCCAGATTTCCGACGCCGGTTTCGAGGATATAGTTCCAGACATAAGAACCGAAAAGCTGTGCGCCGATTTCGAGTCGATCACCAAAATAGTCAACGCCCGTATCGAACTCCAATTTGGTTTCCGGGTCCAGCGTCGGGTTGCCAATCAAATATCCGCCGGGAGCGGGGGCAAAGGTATAGAAGCGTTCAGTGATGCTCGCGGCGCGCTGCACCCAACCGGCGCCGACAAACCATTGCACGTCATCAGAACTCGGGATTTCCCAAAGCACATTGCCGGAGCACAGCAGTTCGTTCTGGTCCGTATCGGCGGCATCGGCTCCATAGAAATAGACATAGGCATCGTCGACCGTCGGGGCGATATTGCTGAGCGGTAAATCGAGTGCTTCATCGCCTTTACCGATGGCACTGAAAACGCCATCGACACGCAGGCCCATTCGGAGACGGCTGTTATGTTCCAGTTCCGTGGTTCGCTCGGCAAAAAGGCCAGCCTGCCCCTGCGAGGCATCGGGCCAGATGGGATCCTGAAAGGTGCTGCTGGGGCCAACCATATAGCGGGTTCGCAGTGCGTCGCGCGTGAGGTAGTATCCATCGACTCCGATATTCCAGTCGGTGTCCGGCGTGAAATTCCATTCGGTTTCCACGCGCAGTCCGAAGGTTCGGGACTCGGATTCTGCTTCGGCCTCCATGATTCCGCGATTCGGTTTCTGGGAATTGTCCATCAGATGATCGCTGGCGGAATAGCCGCCTTGCCATTCCAATGCCAGGAAAGAGCCGCTCGCATTTTCGTGGCGAGAACCGAAGGTGAAGGTGTTCTCGGTTACGTCGGTCGCGTCCATCGGCAGGGCGGGATAGTCGAGCTGATCGACCTTGTGATAGTTCCAGTTGATCCAGTAGCCGTTGTTTTCGCCCGGCGTCCAGTGGAGTGTGGCCCCTCCGCCAAAGGAGCGGTTTTCGGCCGGGACAACCTGTCCGGAGCCGGATTCATAATCGCCGAGATCGATGACGTTGAAGGAAGCACCGGCGGCCACTGTTCCGTTCCCAATCTTTCCTCCGCCGCGGGCGGTATAGCCATCGCGCCCGCCATCGTAGGTGGCCGAGGCGTTTGCTGTTGCGCCGTTCAGTGCGGGGTCGGCCGGATTTGCAATCGTGCTGGCCATCACGCGCCCGCCCGTTCCGCCAGCGCCGTAGGTGACGGAGGGCAATCCTCGGACGACGGTCAGGTTTTCGATGGATTCGGGGGAAAGGTAAATGACCGGCGGGTCCATGCGCGCGGGGCAGGAACCGTAGAGCGGCAGGAAGTCGACCTGTGTTACAACGCGTTCCCAGCCCAGACCGCGTACGACGGGTTCCGGCGAATCAATTGAGGCGCAGGTGGCGGAGATGCCGGGGAGCTGCTCAATCACCTGACCGGCATTTAGGCTCAGACTGTCATCGAGCATTTCATCCTGACTCAAGGGATCGGCTAGCACATCGAGGCGGGGCGCGCTAACCACGATGGCCTCAAGCTGGTACGCTTGTTTTTTCGCGACCGCAACCTCGTTGGTTTCACTCGCTCCGCAAATCGATGCGGAGCATAGAATTAAACTCAGTGTACTCGGATGTTTCATCTTAAACCTCACATGCTAACCATATTATTATAACGACATACATATATAGTGTATAGGTGTATTTGCATGCGCAAAACTCTAAACGGCCTCCAATTGGAGGCCGTGTTTAGGCTGAGCTTTATTTCCGAATCTAGGTTTATAATCCGTAGGCTTGGATGAATCGTTCGGCATCGAAGTGTTCTTCGAACAGATCGACAATGGACTGATGTTTAATCCGGTCGTAGAGTTGTAATTTTGTATTGTTGAAACATTTGTAGAGCGTGGCATCGGTATCCGCCGTATCCTGTCTAACGGCAATGCAGGGCAGACAACTGTTAGCCAGATGTTTCGTGCTTTCCTGGTCTGGCATTTTATCGGTGGCGCAGGTAATGATAACGCCGCCAAGCTTTTCACCGGGAAGTGTTTCGTTGAAATCAATGATTCGCTTGAGGCGCCGATGGGAGCCGGAGGCAATCACGGCAATATCGCGCGGCCGCAGGCTGGCTTCCGGATTAAATACGTCGATGTCCTGGGAAACGATTTTTACCTTGCGACACGGTTGATGCCAGGCGCCGGCACATTTGCCGCCTTTGATGGTGCGATGTTCTTTAAAGCTGTGGCTGATCAGGTGCATGGACGGATTATTCAGGTATTTTACGGTCGGCATATAACCGAACACTTTTAACGAAGGATCCCAATCCGGAAAAATGCGGTCCAGCGCCTTTTCGGTTAAGACCTCCGCCATAGAATCAAGTTTGCTCGGGAGCACTTTATTAAAAAGCACGCCGGCCACCTGACTGTGGTGGTGCGCAAAGTAGGAGAGATCAACTTCGAGTTCGTCCAGCGTGCGGCCGATACCCCCGCCCACCAGATAGAGAATTTTTGCCCCCAACAGGTTGGCTACACGGGCATTGGAAAGGCCGACCACGGAGCCAACGCCGGGATGCCCGGTACCTTCGGCAATGATCAGTTTTTTATGGGATAACGATTCCATGGTTTCATCGATATTTTTTTCAAACTGAGCCGTAATCTCTTTCTGAGTAGTGCCGGTAATATATTCTTTGGTCACCCCCGAAACCACGCGTACCGGCGAAAGCATGCCCATGTCCGGCATATCGAGACCGGTGAACTCTTTCACGATGCGAACATCCTTATCAATCTTCTGGCCGTTGGGCAGCGTGATCATTTCCTGACCAACCGGCTTGAAGTAGCCGATGTCTTTCGGATCAATGATTTTGCTGATGGCGGATATCACGCCAAGACTGGTGACGGTTTTTCCGGCGTGCTGACGCTCTCCGGCAATAAATACGACTGGGGGTTTACTCATCCTGTAATCTCCTTTTGAACTATGGATGTTTTTACCATGTCGTACCCTTAAGACAATTCGATTAATCGTTAATCAATTTAGCTCTCTGCGTTTCGTGGGTCGTTGGAAGATCGACAGCCGGTTATTTTCTGACGTCCACTCGGAAACTGAATCATGGGTTATTTTTTCGACTTGGCAGGTTGTTCGGACAAATGCTGCTAACCGCCTGTCGTTGAAAGCCTGTTACAACCATTCTTTATTTTTCATTGATTTTCAACGTTTGGAAGGGACAATAGATCGTAATTCAACTGGAGGTAATTATGGCATTTACATTGGGAATCGGAGAGCAGGCCCCGGATTTCAAGCTGCCTGCAACAGACGGTAAGAGCTATGCCCTGAATGACTTTAATGAAAAACTGCTGGTGATTTTCTTTACCTGCAATCATTGCCCGTATGTGCTCGGGTCGGACGAAAATACGCGGCAGCTCGCTGACCGTTTCGCGGATCAGGGCGTCAAGTTTGTGGCGATCAACTCGAACAGCAAAAACACCTATGCCGAAGATGATTTCGACCACATGGTGGCCCGCATGGAGGAAAATAAGTTCCCTTGGCTTTATCTTTATGATGAGTCGCAGGATATTGCCGAGGCTTATGGCGCGCTGCGCACACCGCATTTTTATGTTTTTGATCAAAGCCGAAAACTGGCCTATGTCGGCCGCGCAATTGATATGCCGCGCGATTGGACGCAGTCGACGACCCACGAACTGGCAGATGCGCTGGAGGAACTGCTGGCGGGAAAACCGGTGAGTAATCAGGTCACGAACCCGATTGGCTGTAATGTTAAATGGGATGGAAAGGAACGGCATTGGATGCCGCCGGAAGCGTGTGACCTCGTTTAAGCGCAAATAAATACTTAATTTTTACGCGGAGAGGGGTTGAAATTATAAAAAGCAGACCTATACTGATCTCATTTCTGGGGAAAGCGATATTTAACCTACTAACTGAGGAAGGACTAATTATGAAGAAAATGGCAATGTTGTTGGCAGCGGGATGCGCAATTGGAATGCTCACAGGTTGTGGAATTCCTGAAGAGGAACATCTTGCAATCATTGATGGAATTAATGCACAGCATCAGGAGGAGGTGGATTTGCTGAATATTGCCATCGCCGACAGAGATGATGTTATTAAGAGTGAAAAGGCCAAGGCGCGTCAGACGCGTATTGAACTCGATGATGCTTCGGAACGCATTGAGAAACTCAATCAAAAGAGTCTTGAAATTTCTAAAGCGCTGGCCGCTGAAAAATCTCAGGTAGCTACTTTGGAATCTCAGTTGCAGACAGCCCAGACTCAGGCGGCCGTTGCAATGGAAGAGGCTCTGGAATCTGAAAACAAGTACAGCACCCTGGATGTTGAGTATCAGGATCTGAAACGTCGTTTTGAAATGTTCAAGAAGAACATGAGTGCACTGAGTGCTCCGAAAGCTGCTGCCGCTCCGGCTGCTGCTCCTTCCGCCACTCCTGCTGCCGCTGCTTCGACTTCAAGTGCACAGGGCAGTGCTTCCCAGAAAGCCAGCAGTCTGCTGGATGAAATGGGTTCGCTCTAAGCATTAAGCTTGAATGCTGCTCAAAAGCCCGGATCAATCCGGGCTTTTTTTTATGGCTGTTTACCGTTATGCTCTGCAACAGGAGGTTGGATATATGAAAATATGGCTAATTGGAATGGCAGCACTTTGTGCCGCTCTGACAGTAACGGCGCTGGAAGTGGGGGATTCCGCTCCCTTGTTTACAGCAAAAGATCAGGATGGTGCCGATTGGGTTTTAAAAGATCAGTTGGGAGATAAGCCGGTTGTGGTTTATTTCTATCCTGCTGCCATGACAGGGGGCTGCACGAAGCAGGCTTGCTCTTATCGCGATTATGTTAAAAACGGGGAAACAGCGTTTGTTGTCGTGGGCATCAGCGCAGATGGGATACAGAATCTTAAGTGGTTCCAAACCTCGGAAAATTTGAATTTCCCTTTGCTGTCTGATCCCGCCGGCCGTATTGCCGGCCAGTTCGGTGTTCCGGTCAAGGCCGGTGAAAAAGTGATTACCCGTACGGTAGACGGCAGTGAGGTTGAGCTGAAGCGCTCGGCGACCACTGCCCGCTGGACCTTTATCATCAGTCCTGAGGGCAAGGTGGTCTATAAGTCAGACAAGGTTAAGGCCACCGAAGACCTTGGCGCCGTTATGACATTTCTGACAGAAGCAGAGTAGTTTTCCTCTGGTACGTTATTTAGTTCCGGCTTCCAACTCGAGACTGATTTTAACTTCGTCACCGATTACCGTTGAAGGGGAGTGGTCGATTCCCAGATCGCGGCGGTTCAGTTTTGTGTTGCAGGAAACGCCGATGATTTTCGCTCCGTCACGTCCGTCGATCGGGCCGCTGATTTCAACCGGCAGGACTACCTTGCGGTCGATACCCAGCACATTCAGCACGCCGGTTACTTCAAATTCGTTATCTCCGGTTTTGGATATGGAGGTGCTCTTGAAGGTCATTTTCGGAAATTTTGTGGCATTAAAGAAATCTTCATTCAGAAGATGCTTGTCACGTTTTTCGTTGTTGGTGTCGATACTGGTAACTTGAATGCTTCCCTGTGCGGATGTGAGCATTTTTTTTGAAATATCGAATTCGAATGAGCCTTCAAATGTGTTGAACGTTCCTTTTGTGTTACTGACCATCATATGTTTTGCCGAAAATCCGATTTCGGCATGGGCGGTATCAATCGTGAAGGTTTCAGCGCGGGCGCTAAGTGATAGGGCGGTTGCGGTCAGGATGATGAGTAGAGATTTCATATGGAGCTCCTTTTGGGTTAAGTTTCAATATAAGACTGAGCTGGTCCTGAATGCGTTCATAAATAAAACGCATTTATCCAAGGGTTTGTCTCAGTAATTCAGGAGTGAGAAAATAGGTTGGCCCGGCAGTTTTTCACGTCCGTTCAGGAAATCCAGCTCCATCAGAAAATTCAGTTCAACAATCTCGACATCAAAATGGCTGCTGATCAGCTGTGCGGTTGCCGCCACCGTGCCGCCGGTGGCAAGCACATCGTCGATAATCAGAATGCGCTGACCGCATTGAAATGCATCCAGGTGGATTTCAACTGCATCAGTGCCGTATTCGAGTTCATAAGTCTGGCGGTGGACCGTGTGCGGAAGTTTGCCCGGCTTCCGAATCAGACAGGTGCCGGCGCCTAACGCATAGGCCAATGCCGAGGCAAAAATGAATCCCCGCGCTTCAATTCCTACGACTACATCAATGTTGTTTTTATGATGGCGGTCGGCAAAGGCATCGATAACTTCCTTGAAGAGGGAGCCGCTGGCGAGCAGCGGTGTGATATCTTTAAAATCAATTCCAGGCTTCGGAAAATCGGGGACATTACGTATGGCGTTTCGGATGTGCTGCATGGGGCTGATCTCCTGGTTTGACTATGTTGGCTTTTCCAAAGGTTGGAAAGGGGCTTGTACTTTTTGCACTGATGTTTCGTGAGATCTCTTAGATCGGACTCTTAAAATTCAGAAGCCGCGGGTTCCCTGAGGCTTCGTGATACGGATTAAATAGTATGTACTTTGAATTCTCTCTTTGTGCGATGAAGAAAAGCCGCCCAATACCAGCCAGGCCCCCAGTGACTGATTAAGTTGAGTGCTGATCTGACGTGTTTCAAAAACAGGTTTTTTCGCCTTAATATCATCTTTCAGAACATACTCATCGTAGCCCTTCAGGTCGTTATAGCTGAAATTCAGAGTGTATGTTGCGAGGTTCTGTTTAAGGTTCAGAATCGTGATTTCTGCCTTGATACCCAAGCTGTATACCTTATGAACCGGCACAACTTTTCCGTTAATCAGGCTGCAGTCGGAAACCAGTTTCTCTTTTTTGGTTTGGTCGCAAACAGCAGTGACACCGAGGGCGGAGTATACTACCGGGAATGATTGGGTGAGATTTTCGGAGTTCGCAAACAGATCTTCGATTGAAACACCGTTCTTAATAAAGGTAGTTTCATTGAAGACGTGAGGTGTTTCAATTCTGAAGAGCTCAATCGCAAACTGGCCCTCATTTGGCGGGGGAGTTTCAGGCATTGCTGCCCATGCCCTCTGATACGCAATAAACATCACCAGCAGAGCACTGGCATATTTCATTTTTATCAATGGGTATCGGATTTTATTCATAAAATGGATCGAGCGAAGCAAAGTAAAATTAAAAAAGATAGTAGAAACAGCCGAACGGGAAGACAAGCCTTTTGGAGCGCGCACGTTAATGAATGTCTTTTTCCAATCCTTGGAAATGGTGGTTTTTTAACAGTTGTAATAGGGGAATATCCGGAAGTAATTGATTGCAAAAACAATAGTTATTGTGTATGTAGACATCTGAGAGGAAGAGAGTTATGAATAAATGTATCATAGATGAAGAGGTCATTGTTCATCCGGTGGGTGGCATGCAGCTTTCGGAGGGATACATTCGGGAGGATAAAGCGACTCACTTCCGTGGGTACCTTCCCGGTATGGAACCTTCTGCAGGTGATACGGTGGATGAAGTTCTCGGCCGTCTGGAACGGAAAGCCAGAGCTTTTTACGGCGATGACATTGTGGTTGAAATTGCACACCACTAATAATCTTACCGACGCAGTGTCAATATGACTTCAGTTTGAAGCGACAGTTTCTGCCGCTACAGGTTTTTTGTGCGCTAAAACAGACCGCTTCCCGCTTCGCTAACGCGCCGTTTAATGCTATGGGTTTTCAATCATTGGAAAAGGAACAGCCGGTATGACCCTCGAAGAATTTGGCTATAGTGTTTGGTTTGAAAATCAGATCGACCCGGAAACGGAATCGGACCTGACCGTTGCGCGTGTCACGGCCATTCATAAAGGCGAGTGCGAAGTTTCCAATGCCGAGGAGACTAAATCCGCAAAAATGACCGGCCGTATGCGGCATCAGGCGAAATCCAAACTCGATTATCCAACCGTTGGAGATTGGGTACTTGTTAAGAATTTCGACGATGATAACTTCGGGCGTATTATACGGGT
The DNA here is from genome assembly GCA_029432815.1 of Pontiellaceae bacterium B1224. Classification (GTDB taxonomy): domain Bacteria; phylum Verrucomicrobiota; class Kiritimatiellia; order Kiritimatiellales; family Pontiellaceae; genus Pontiella. Next base: position 66,837 of record JAROBA010000007.1, read on the forward strand.
TCTGGATCGTCAATCGGCCCTCAAGCGGAAATCATCCGGAAAAACCAGTCGGTCCCAGTTGATCGCCGCCAATATTGATACGGCATTTATTATGCAGACGGTCGGATTGGGCTATAACCTGAAGCGCCTGGAACGCTATCTGGTGATGGTGAATGAAAGCGGTATCGAACCGGTTGTTTTGTTAAGTAAGTCAGATCTGTTAAAGCCGGAAGAGCTGGCAGTGAAGGTGATTGAGGTGGAAGAGAGGATGCCCGGTACCCAGGTGTATGCATTCAGTAATGTGGATCAAGAAGGGCTGGAAGAGGTTATGGCCCTTTTTGAACCGGAAAAAACGTATTGTGTGATCGGAACTTCCGGGGTTGGGAAAACATCGCTGCTGAACAACCTGTTGGGCGAAGAGGATTATCTGTTTACCCTGCCGGTTCGTGAATCGGATGGAAAAGGAGTGCATTCCACCACCTGGCGCGAGCTGATCACGTTGGAGAATGGTTCCCATGTTGTGGATACGCCCGGTATGCGAGAACTCGGAAACATGGATGTGAACGAAGGGATTGAGGAAACCTTTGACGATATTCAGGCTTTGGCAGAGCAGTGTAAATTTAACGATTGCTCTCACGTAAAAACGAAAGGCTGCGCCGTTATTGCCGCCGTGGAGGGTGGAGAAATTCCGAGTGCCCGATACGACAACTATGTGCGTCTAATGAAAGAGGCGGCCTTTCACGAGCAATCCGCTCTCGAAAAAAGAGATCAGGACCGTAAGCTCAGTCGGTTTTACCGTTCCACCCAGAGCCAGAGTCGGAAAATGAAGGGGGAATCCTGATGGAAACTATTTTTCAAACCGAAATGATGGTGAGAGATTACGAATGTGACATTCAGGGCATCGTCAATAATTCCGTTTATCAGAACTATCTCGAGCACTGCCGCCATGAATTCCTGCACGAAATGGGTATTAATTTCACTCAGATGCACGAGGAGGGCGTCGATGCCGTGGTGACCAAAGTCGAGCTGGAATACAAATTTCCGTTGATGCCGCGAGATGAATTTGTGGTGAAACTTGGTATGCACAAGCAAGGCCGGGTACGCTTTGTTTTTGATCAGGCCATCTATCGGAAATCGGATGAAAAGTTGATTCTGGAGGGGCAGGTCACCGGTGTGCTCACTCGCGCCGGCCGCCCGGTTGCCCCGGACGTCTTTGATCGGCTCTTCATTTCTAAAGGCTGGACCTTTTAATAGGTTGTCGACATTTGTTTTTAAAAATGCAATTGTTACAAAAATGAGATTTAAAATTTATAAAATCCCTTATTGTTACCCTATTTAGACTCGCAAAGGGATTGACTCGGGCAGGGCTACTGGGCAAATTACCCCGCTATTTTATCCGAACCACACGAGGTTTAATATGAGTAAAAACACCACCATTTATAAGGATAACGAGATGAACATGTTCGGAATGCCGGAAGGCAAAGGCATGTATCGTTCCGAGTTCGAACACACCAGCTGCGGGATCGGCTTTGTTGCCAGTTTGAAAGGCCGTAAGAAGCATGCAGTCATCACCGACGCCCTCGACATGCTTGAACGCATGGAACACCGCGGCGGAACCGGATTCGACGTCAAATCCGGTGATGGTGCCGGTATTCTGCTACAGATCCCGCACGAACTCTTCGTCGAAGAATGCCCGAAATCCGGTATTAAACTTCCAAAGTTTGGACAATATGGCGTTGCCATGTCCTTCTTTCCACGCGACGAAATTAAGCAGGCGGAGTGCAAGGATATTGTCGAACGCAAGCTGGCAAAATTCAATTTACCCCTGTTGGGTTATCGCATTGTTCCGGTCGACAACTCCGACCTCGGTCGCGATTCCGCCGAAACGGAACCGAGCGTACAGCAAATCTTCATCGGCAAGCCGGAAGGTATGAGCGTCGAGGAATTCGATCGTAAGCTGTTCGTTTTCCGCAAAAATACAGAGCGGGTTGCGAACGAAACCATATCAGGCATCGGTCCGGATGGTTTTAATATCATTTCCTGTTCCTATAAAACCATCAATTATAAGGGGCAGCTCGTCACCGCGCAGGTCCCGCAATATTTCCTCGATCTGCAGAGCGAATCTGCGGTGTCTGCCATCGCTTTGGTGCACTCGCGTTTCTCCACCAATACCTTCCCTTCCTGGAAGCTGGCGCAGCCGTTCCGCTACATTGCCCATAACGGCGAAATCAACACTAATAAGGGCAACATTAACTGGATGCGTGCCCGCGAAGTCCTGCTCAAATGTACCGCCTTTACCAAAGAAGAGCTGGAAATGATCTTCCCGATCTGCGATCTCGCTGCATCGGATTCGGCCAACCTCGATATGGCCATTGAAATGCTTGTGCTCAGCGGCCGCTCATTGCCGCACGTGCTGATGATGCTCATTCCGGAAGCGTGGCAGAATGATAAGGACATGGACCCGACCAAACGGGCCTTCTATGAATTTTACTCTGCGATGATGGAGCCGTGGGATGGACCGGCATCGGTCTGCTTTACGGACGGAGTACTGGTTGGCGCCACGCTGGACCGTAATGGACTGCGCCCTTCACGTTATTGCGTGACCGACGACGACATGCTGATCATGGCATCCGAGTCGGGTGTAATTGATGTGGATCATACCAAGGTCAAAAGCCGCGGCCGTCTGCAACCCGGTAAAATGTTTGTGGCCGATCTGGAACAGGGCCGCATCATTTCGGATGACGAGCTGAAAGCCGATCTTTGCTCCCGCCAGCCTTATCAGCAATGGATCGACCATACGATGGTTAACCTTCATGAGTTGCCGTCACCTGCCGACTTCGAGCTGAAAACTCCGGATGCCAAAACGCTTTTCAAACGTCAGCAGACCTTTGGCTTTTCCTATGAAGACATTACGGAAATCATTCAGCCGATGGCCACGGGCGGCAAAGAACCGCTCGGCTCCATGGGGGCGGATAATCCGCTTGCGGTGCTGTCCGACCGCCCGGTCCAGCTGTCGCACTATTTCAAACAGCTCTTCGCTCAGGTAACCAACCCGCCGATCGATCCGATTCGCGAGCGCATCGTGATGGATCTGCGTACCTATGTGGGTGGATTCAAAAATGTACTGACAGAATCTCCTGAACATTGCCGCCGCATTGCCATTAAGCAGCCGGTACTGACCAACGAAGATCTGGCTAAGCTGATTCATGTGGATACAAACCACTTCCAGACCAAACGTCTGGATATCGTGTTTCCAACCACTGGAAAACCGGGTGTGCTCGAGCATACGCTCGACCGGGTTTGCCGCTATGCCGAAGATGCGATCGATGAAGGCTATTCCATCATTCTGCTGTCAGACTTTGCCACTAACTCCGACCACGCGCCGATTCCGTCGGTATTGGCCGCAGCAGCGGTGCACCACTATCTGATTCGTGCCGGCAAGCGCGGTAAGGCGGATATCATTCTGGAAGTTGGCGATGTGCGCGAGGTGCATCACTTTGCCACGATTCTCGGATTCGGTGCTTCTGCGATCAATCCGTACATGGCGCTCGATACGATCCGCAATATGGAAAAGGAAGATCTGCTTAACGGAATCAATTCCGACAAAGCGATCCAGAATTACATTAAGTCGATCGACGGCGGGCTGCTTAAGATTTTCTCAAAGATGGGTATTTCCACCCTTGCGTCCTATCAGGGTGCGCAGATCTTCGAGATTGTTGGCATCAACTCCAACGTGGTTGAGAAATATTTCACAGGAACCATCAGTCGCATCGAAGGGCTCAGCCTGGACGATATCGCCAAGGAAACCCTGCTGAAACATCGCAAAGGGTTCCCGACCCGCAGTGGTGCGCAGAAGGTGCTTGATCCGGGCGGTGAATATTCCTGGCGCAAGGATGGCGAACGCCACCTGTTCAATCCGACCACCATTAACCTGTTGCAGGAATGCACGCGTGATAACGATTACGCGAAGTACAAAAAATTCTGTAAAACGGTGGACGAGCAAAGCAAGGCGGCTTTCACCCTGCGCGGCCTGATGGAATTCAGTCCCGATCGTAAATCGATCTCGATCGACGAAGTGGAACCGGCCGAAAACATTCTGAAACGTTTTGCCACAGGTGCCATGTCTTTCGGATCCATTTCCTGGGAAGCGCATACCACGCTGGCCATTGCAATGAACCGCATTGGTTCCCGCTCCAACTCCGGCGAAGGCGGCGAAGATCCCCAGCGCTATACCAAACTTCCGAATGGCGACGATATGTGTTCCGCCACCAAGCAGATTGCCTCCGGCCGTTTCGGGGTGAACAGCTACTATCTGTCGAAAGCTTCCGAGCTTCAGATCAAAATGGCACAGGGCGCAAAACCGGGCGAAGGCGGACATCTGCCGGGCCACAAAGTAAACGGCTGGATCGGTCGCACCCGCAACTCGACGCCGGGTGTGGGTCTCATTTCCCCGCCGCCGCACCATGATATTTATTCGATCGAAGATTTGGCGCAGCTGATTTACGATCTGAAAAACTCCAACCGCGATGCCCGTGTTAATGTGAAGTTGGTATCCGAAGCGGGTGTCGGAACCATTGCTGCCGGTGTTTGTAAGGCGAAGGCCGATGCTGTTCTGATTGCCGGCTATGACGGAGGCACGGGCGCTTCGCCGCTCAGCTCCATCAAACATGCCGGACTACCGTGGGAGCTCGGTCTTTCCGAAACTCACCAGACGCTCGTTCGTAATCGTCTTCGAAACCGTATTGTGGTTCAGGCCGACGGTCAGATGAAAACCTCGCGCGACCTCGCTGTGGCCACGCTGCTCGGTGCGGAAGAGTGGGGTGTTGCCACTGCTGCACTGGTGGTGCAGGGCTGCATCATGATGCGCAAGTGCCACAGCAACACCTGCCCGGTCGGTATTGCTACTCAGCGCGGTGAACTCCGTGCCAAGTTTGATGGCAATCCGGATCACGTGGTAAACTACTTTGAGTTCCTCGTCGATGGTCTGCGCGAAATCATGGCAGAGCTCGGTTTCAAAACCATTGATGAAATGGTCGGCCAGTCCCAGTGCCTGAAATTCCGCGACGATGTAGATCATTGGAAATACAAAAATCTCGATCTGTCTCCGATCCTCTTCAAGGAAACCATCGGTGCTGATGAAGGCGGAACGTATCATTCCAAAGATCAGAACCATATGCTCGAAAGTGTGATTGACTGGAAGCTGATCGATGCGGCTAAAGATGCACTCGAAAACGGCGAAAAGGTTTCCGCGGAATTCGATGTCATCAATACCGACCGTTCGGTGGGTACGATCCTTTCGCACGAAATGACCAAGATCTATCAGGACAAAGGCCTGCCGGATGGTACCGTGCACTTCAAACTGACCGGCTCCATTGGCCAGTCTATGGGTGCATTCATGTGCAAAGGGATTGAGCTCGAACTCGAAGGCGATGCCAACGACTATGTCGGTAAAGGCCTTTCCGGCGGTCAGCTGATCATCTATCCGAGCAAGGGCGCCAAATTTGCCGCCGAAGAAAATATCCTCGTCGGCAACGTCTGTTTCTACGGAGCCACCAGCGGAAAAGCCTATATCCGCGGGGTTGCCGGGGAACGCTTCTGTGTGCGTAACTCCGGTGCGGAAGTGGTTGTTGAAGGAATCGGCGATCACGGTTGCGAATATATGACCGGTGGGAAGACAGTCGTTCTCGGGAAAACCGGCCGTAACTTCGGCGCGGGTATGTCCGGTGGTATTGCCTATGTCTACGATATCGAGGGCGACTTTGCCGAAAAGTGCAATATGGAAATGATCGAACTCGAAAAAGTTCACGCGGTGAAAGAAATCGAAGAACTCAAGGGTATGATCGAAGCGCACCAGCTCAAAACCGGTTCAACGGTCGCTGCCGGCATGCTTGAAAACTGGGATGATTTGCTTGAGAAATTTGTAAAAGTCATTCCGACCGACTACAAACACATGCTCACCTATATTGAGCAGGCTCGTGAAAGCGGCGAATATGAAACCGAAGCTGAAATAATCGATGCGGCGTTTGATATGCACATCGCCAGCCTTTAATTGACGGAGATTTTGTTATGGGAAAACTAACAGGATTCTTAGAATTTGTACGGAAGACCAATCCGATGCGCCCCGAACTCGAGCGCATCAAGGATTGGGATGAAGTCTATATTTTGCGCGATAAACAGTCTTGCCAGGAGCAAGGCGCCCGTTGCATGGATTGCGGTGTTCCATTCTGCCACCGGGGAGAAATGATGGAAGGTGGCGCAAGCGGCTGCCCGATCAACAATCTCATTCCTGAATGGAACGATCTGATCTACCGCAACCGTTGGCGCGAAGCGCTGGATCGCCTGCACCACACCAACAACTTTCCGGAAGTCACCGGTCGCGTTTGCCCGGCTCCCTGTGAAGCAGGTTGTGTCTTGGGCATCAACGAACCATCCGTCACCATTCATGATAATGAACGTACGATTATCGACAAAGGGTTTGAAAACGGCTGGGTGGTTCCGGAACCACCTGAAATCCGCACCGATAAAAAAATAGCAATCGTTGGGTCCGGTCCTGCCGGCCTGGCCTGTGCGCAGCAGCTGAATCGTGCCGGACATAACGTAACGTTGTTCGAACGTGCCGACCGTATCGGCGGCCTGATGATGTATGGCATTCCGAATATGAAACTCGATAAAGGGGTCATGCAGCGCCGGGTTGATATTATCGAACAGGAGGGTGTTGTTTATAAAACCAACACCGAAGTCGGTAAAGACATCCCTGCGCGAAAACTGAAAAGAGATTTTGATGCCGTGGTGCTGGCCACAGGTGCCACCAAACCGCGCGATCTGCCCGTAGAAGGCCGAGATCTAAAAGGCGTTCACTTCGCCATGGAATTCCTTCATGCCAATACCAAAAGCCTGCTCGACAGCAAGTTGGAAGACGGCAACTACATCTCCGCTAAGGGGAAGAAAGTAATCGTTATCGGCGGCGGCGACACCGGCACCGACTGCGTAGGCACCTCGCTTCGTCACGAATGCGAGAAAGTTACGCAGCTCGAGATCATGCCGAAACCGGAAGCCGACCGTAACCGTGTTTCCAATCCATGGCCGCAGTGGCCGGCTAACCTCAAGACCGACTACGGTCAGCAGGAAGCCATCAAGGTGCAGGGTAAAGACCCGCGCAACTTCTCCGTTATGACGCAGAAGTTCGAGGGCGATGCCGATGGCAATCTGGTTGCCATTCACACCGTGGAAGTCGAATGGGTCGATAACGGAAATGGAGGCAAAATGCCGAAAGCCGTTGAAGGAACTGAACAGCGCGTGGAGGCGGATCTGGTGCTGCTCGCCATGGGCTTCCTCGGGCCGGAAGATCCGGTTGCAGAGCAGCTTGGTGTTGAGCGCGATGCACGTTCCAACTATAAGGCTGATCACGAAGTCTACACCACCAATGTGAAAGGTGTATTTGCTGCCGGCGACTCCCGTCGCGGTCAGTCGCTCGTCGTCTGGGCCATCAACGAAGGCCGCGGTGCGGCCCGCGAAGTGGACAAATACCTCATGGGCGACACCGTCCTTCCATAGTATAGTAAGCGTCTCGCTTGCAAAAACCCGGAGCTTTCCAGACCTTGGAACTCCGGGTTTTTTTTTGCTCGTTTTTCCAGGCATTGGAATGGCCGAGTTTTGCGTTGGTTGTGGATGGGCTATGTTCAGTCAGCTATTTTGAAAGGTGCCGGGATTCTGGTGTTGATTGCGTTGAGTTGGTTTGGCGCAAGGCTGCTGGCGCGTTGGCGCTTCTGGTGGATTGGGCTTATCCCTCCGCTCCTGATTATCGGGGTGTTGATTGCGGAGCGTTGGTTGCCGGGGCGCCTGCCGGTTGCCTGGGTGGTAAGCGGGCGCAGGGAGTTTGTGCTGCTGGCGTTCGCGATTCCACTACTGCTGGTGACGCCTGGTCGTCATTTACCTGTGGTGAGACAGCGGCGTTTGGTGCAGTTGATGGCACTGGTTCTCACGTTGTGGGTTTCCCTCTCGCCCTTTCTGGCCCCTGCCTTTGAGTATTCCAGTCAGTCGGAACTTGAAACCTTTATTGATCAGGACGGCATCTGTCTGCAGAGCAATGGGTATAACTGCGGTCCGGCTGCGGCGGTAACCGTGCTGCGGCGGATGGGCATTCCTGCAGAGGAGGGCGCATTGGCTGTTGCCGCCTACACTACGCAGTTCACAGGAACACCGGCGGATTGTCTGACGAATGCCATTCTTGAGCTGTATGACGTGCAATGTTCGATTGATCAAAAAGGAACGCTTGTAGATTTGAAAGGGAGTATACCCTTTATTGCCGCAGTAAAGCATGCGCTGATGGTTGACCACTATGTCGTAGTTCTTGAGGTCACAGACTCACACGTTCAAGTGGGCGATCCGCTCAAGGGGCTCAAGCAGTGGACGCACGAAGAGTTCAATCAAAAGTGGCGGGGGCAATCCATCCTGTTCGGGCCTTAGATCCGCAGTCGCCACTTTTCCAATCTTCGGAAAGTTCCAGCCCTTGGAACTCCGGTTCAGGAGTTGGCCAGCATCTCATTGATGGCCGCGGCGGTTTTGCGGCCTTCGCCCATGGCGAGAATGACGGTGGCGGCACCGAGGACGATGTCGCCGCCGGCGTAGATCCGATCGAGGGAGGTTTTGCCGGTTTCATCGGCCACAATATTGCCCCACTTATTTGTTTCCAGTCCGGGCGTGGTTTGTCGGATGAGCGGATTGGAATCGTTGCCGATGGCGACAATAACTGTATCCAGATCCATTTCGAACTCGCTGCCTTCAATGGCAACGGGGCAGCGGCGACCGGAATCATCGGGCTCGCCGAGTTCGTAGCGCAGGCATTCAATGCCGGAGACCCAGCCTTTTTCATCGGACAGAATCCGTTTTGGATTCTGAAGCATATGAAAGACAACACCTTCTTCTTTGGCATGATGCACCTCTTCAATGCGGGCCGGCATTTCCACTTCGGTGCGGCGATAGATCAGGTGTACTTCTTTGGCTCCAAGGCGCACGGCGGTGCGCGCGGCGTCCATGGCAACATTGCCGCCACCGAGCACGGCGACTTTCTCGGAGGCAAAGATGGGGGTGTCGGCGCGGGCTTTATCGTAGGCGCGCATGAGGTTGGAGCGGGTGAGGTATTCATTGGCGGAGTAGACCCCGACAAGATTTTCGCCTTCAATATTCATGAAGCGCGGCAAGCCTGCGCCAGTACCGATGAACAGTGCATCGAAGCCGTCTTCGCTGAGCAGGTCATCGACCTTGCGGGTGCGCCCGATCACGAAGTTGGTTTTCAGCTCACAACCCATGGCGGTGAGTGTATCAATTTCCTGTTGTACAATTTCTTTGGGCAGGCGGAATTCGGGGATGCCGTAAATCATCACCCCGCCCGGTTTGTGAAAGGCTTCGAAGAGCACAACGCTGTGGCCTTCGCGGCGGACATCGGCTGCAACGGTGAGTCCGGCGGGGCCGGTACCGATGATACCGACTTTTTTGCCGGTGTCGGGTTTGATCTCCGGAATCTCGATCAGGTTATTTTCGCGCTCCCAGTCGGCGACGTAGCGTTCAAGACGGCCGATGTTGACCGCTTTGTCGACGGACTTGAGTGCTTTGCCGACGGTGCAAGGAGCCTGACATTGCGATTCCTGCGGGCAGACGCGTCCGCAGACTGCGGGCAGGAGGCTGTCTTTTTTTATGATATCGATGGCCTGCTTGTTGTCGCCGTCGGCGATGGCCTGAATGAAACCGGGGATATTGATGCCGACGGGGCAGCCGGCAATGCAGGGCGCGGTTTTGCACTGCAGGCATCGCAGGGCTTCGACTTTGGCCTGCTCGGGAGTATAACCCAGTGCGACCTCATGCATATTGGAGCGACGCACCGCAGGATCCTGCGAGGGCATTTCCTGTGCAGGAATGGCCATGCGGTCTTTCGGGCTTAGCGTTGCGGGGACCTTTTCCAATGCCTGGACAGCATTCTGTTCGAGTTGTTTCGGCGGTATATAGGTCATGATTCTTTGCTCACTGTTCCGATTCGACACGTGTGGCTTTCCTGTTTTTTATACGCATTGAGCCGGTTGATCATATTGTCGAAATCAACGAGGTGGCCATCGAATTCAGGCCCGTCAACACAGACAAACTTGGTTTCGTCGCCGACCGTCACGCGGCATCCGCCGCACATGCCGGTACCGTCGACCATGATGGTGTTGAGCGAAACCTGAGTGGGTACGGAATAGGGGCGGGTTGCCTCGGCGCAGAATTTCATCATAACGGGTGGGCCGATGGCTACGGCCAGGCCAGGCTTCGGATCGCGCTCACAGCACTCTATCAGCGGTTCCGTGACGAGGGCCTTGCGACCGGCGGAGCCATCGTCCGTGCAGATAATCAGTTCATCGGCCAGCGCGCGCATTTCGTCTTCGAGGATCAGCAGCTCTTTGCTGCGCGCGCCCATAATGATAGTGAGCCGGTTGCCGGCCGCTTTAAGAGCCTGAGCAATAGGGTGGAGCGGGGCTACGCCAATCCCGCCGCCTACGCAGACCACGTGGCCGAAGTTTTCGATATGAGTCGGGGTGCCGAGCGGCCCCACCAGCGCGGCGATTTCTTCGCCAGCAGTCATGGTTGCCATGGCTTTGGTAGTTTTCCCGACGGCCTGGAAGATGATCGTAATCGTACCCGCCTCGGGGTCGGCATCGGCGACGGTGAGGGGAATGCGCTCGCCGAAGTCTTCGTCCAGCTGAAGGATAATAAACTGGCCGGCCTTTCGTTCGCGTGCAATCAGCGGAGCATCCAGCTTCATGGAAAATACGATTTCTGAAAGCTGCCTTTTTTCGAGTATTCGACTCATAACTCCCCGTCCCTTTGGTTGAATAAAAAGCTTCCTTTTTCAGAGATTGAGAAAGGAAGCCATAGATCCGACGGATAGCCAAGGAAACCCGTCAGCATTTTCTTATTGCTTAGACAATGCCTTGATCGAGCATGGCGTTGGCTACCTTGGTAAAGCCTGCGATATTTGCTCCCAGCACATAGTTGCCGGGCTGGCCATATTCTTCGGCCGCTGCTCGTGCGACGTCGTGGATTTTAACCATGATGTCGTTGAGCTTTGCATCTACCCGTTCTCGATCCCAATTGGTGCGTGATGAATTCTGCCGCATTTCGAGGTAGGATGTGGCCACTCCGCCCGCGTTGGCCGCTTTGCCCGGACCGTAGAGGATGCGGTGACGAACGAATAGATTCACTGCTTCCGGTGTGCTTGGCATGTTAGCGCCTTCGCTAACGACATAGCAGCCGTTATTCAGTAATTGGTTGGCATCTTCTTCGTTGATCTCGTTTTGCGTGGCACACGGGAATGCGCAGTCGCATATGATGCCCCAGGGTCGTTTTCCTTCGAGATATTGTACGCCAAATGTATCCGCATATTCTTTAATCCGCCCGCGTCGGACATTTTTGAGCTCCATAATCCATGTTAATTTTTCGGCATTGATGCCGTCGGGGTCGTAGATGGTTCCTGAGGAGTCGGAGAGCGAAACAACCTTGCCGCCGAGTTCGGTGATTTTTTCGGTGGCATATTGCGCCACGTTACCGGAGCCCGAAACCGTGCAGATTTTTCCTTCAAAGGTTTCATTGCGGGTCTTTAGCATTTCCTCGGCAAAGTAGACCGTTCCGTAGCCGGTGGCTTCCGGACGAATCAGTGAGCCGCCCCAGGTGATCCCTTTGCCTGTCAGAACGCCGGTGAACTCGTTGCGAATACGTTTATATTGTCCGAACATATAGCCCAGTTCGCGGCCGCCCACGCCAATGTCTCCAGCCGGAACGTCGGTGTGATGTCCGATGTGGCGTTGCAGTTCGGTCATGAATGATTGGCAGAAGTGCATGACTTCATTGTCTGACTTTCCCTTGGGATCAAAGTCGGAGCCTCCCTTTCCTCCACCCATCATCAGCGTCGTCAGCGAGTTTTTGAAGACCTGCTCAAAGCCCAGGAATTTCAGAACACTTTGGTTGACGCTTGGGTGGAAGCGCAGTCCGCCTTTATAGGGTCCAAGCGCGCTGTTGAATTCAAAACGAAACCCCCGGTTAACCTGGGCTTTGCCTTGATCATCCACCCATGGAACGCGGAATATGATTTGGCGCTCGGGCTCTACCATGCGTTCGAGGATGCCGGCTGCTTCATATTGCGGATTCTTTTCCATGACAGGCTCGAGCGAGTCGAGCACTTCGCGAACAGCCTGCAGAAATTCAACCTCCCCGGCGTTGCGTTGCGAGACTTTTTCCCATACGCGATCTACATAACTCATGATATCTCCTTGTTTGATTTGATGACGCAAACTGCAATTCATTGCCGCAATTCCAACGTATATATGCCGGAAAATGGATCGAGATATAACTAATACAGGTTTAAACCGCAAAATAAATTTTTATAAACCTTGAATAAAGAACTAATAGCGGCAATATTGCCGTAAAAAGAGGGTTATTGAATGGATAAACGGCAGAAAAAGCGTCTTGCGATTCTCGATGCGCTTAACCGAAGCGGACAGGTGCTCAGCAGCACTCGTATCACCGAGTTGCTAATTGGTCAGGATGTTGATATCAGCGAGCGTTCGGTCCGGCTTTACCTGTGTGAGCTGGATGCAGAAGGGCTCACAGAAAATCTGGGCCGCCGCGGAAGAATCATCACTGAAAAGGGAAAGCACGAGGCAGATGCTTCGCGGGTCCTTGAAGGAGTCGGGCTTCTTTCCGGAAAAATCGATGCAATGGCATATAAAATGGATTTTGACCCTGCGGTCCGGCGTGGCACCGTGGTGGTTAACATTTCCACGATACCACTCGAAGGTTTTACAGATGAGCGCCGTGAACTGATTGAAAAGGTATTTGCTAAAGGGTATTCCATGGGGTCTATGCTCGCCATGTTTCCGCCGGGCGAAAAATTCGGGAGCTACACGACGCCGGAGGGCTATGTGGGGATCGGTACGGTTTGTTCGATCACGCTTAATGGGGTGTTGCTGCGCCGCGGTGTACCGACCACCTCACGTTTCGGGGGCCTGGTTGAGCTGCGGGACGGGGCTCCTGTTCGTTTTTCCGACATCATTCACTACGACGGGACAAGCATTGACCCGCTCGTCGTTTTTATTCGTAGCGGTATGGCCGACTATATCGGTGCGGTCACTACCGGAAACGGACGCATCGGTGCCAGTTTTCGCGAATTTCCGGCAGACAGCTCTGAGGCCGTGCGGAGCATTTCAAAGCAGCTCGAAACGCTGGGACTTGGCAGTCTGCTCTGCCTCGGCAACCCCGGCCAGAGTTTATATGGAGTCCCCGTCGGACCCCAGCGCGTTGGGGCAATTATAATCGGCGGGCTTAATCCGATGTCGATCTTTGAGGAAACGGGACTGCGGGTCCGGTCCAGTGCGCTTTCCGGGCTGGTCGATTTTAATAACCTGTTTCACTACACTGAACTGAAGAACCGCCTCGCCGCGTTGCGGTGATGTTCCGTAGATTGAATGTGGCAGGCAATAAAAGGATGATCAGCCATGAGTACGATTGATGTGGGATTGACCACCGGGTTACAGGGACTTGACAAAGTGCTGAAGGGGGTATTGACCGGCGATAATATTGTCTGGCAGGTAGATTCGATTGCGGAATATCAGGAGTTTGTTACACCGTATTGCGAAGCGGCGGTCAGGAACGGGCGGAAATTGGTCTACTTCCGTTTCGCCCGCCACGAGCCGCTTGTTACGGCGGAAGAGGGTGCTGAGGTCTATGAGTTCGACCCCGAAGAAGGGTTTGAAAACTTCATCGCATCCATTCATGCGGTCATTGAAAAGACCGGTTTAGGCGCCTTTTATGTTTTTGATTGCCTCTCACGGTTGGCGGTTGATTGGTATTCCGATGAAATGTTGGGTAATTTCTTCATGCTCACATGCCCCTATCTTTTTGATATGGAAACCGTCGCCTATTTTTCAGTTTTCCGAAACTATCACACCTCGCTCGCCATCAGCCCCATTTTCGATACGACCCAGCTTTTTCTCGACGTTTACCGTCATAAAGACGAACTCTACGTACGGCCTATCAAAGCGCAGCATCGATATTCACCCACGATGAATATGCTTCATGTGCGCCATGCCGAAAAATTTCTTCCCGTCACCTCCAGTGCGGTCATTTCTGAGATTCTAACGTCAGCCAAGTGGTCGGGCCTGCACTCCGATAGCAGTCTCGGCTTTTGGGAATCCTCATTTCTTCAGGCCCGCGAATTGTTAAAATCGGGAGAATACCGTCCGGATCTTCCTGAAAAGGGGAAGACCATCTACGAACTGCTTGTGCGCATGGTTATTTCGCGCGACGAAAGCATGCAGAAGCTCATCGCCCGCTATTTCACCCTTCAGGATATTCTTGATATCCGGAAGCGGATGATTGGAACAGGGCTTATTGGCGGGAAGACGGTTGGTATGCTGTTGGCGCAGGCTATTGTCAAAAAGAACAGCCCGCGCTTCATCGAGCTGTTTGAGGCGCAAGACTCCTTCTTTATCGGGTCGGATACCTTTTTCTCCTTCCTCGTTCGCAACGGGATCTGGTGGGTGCGCCAGAATCAGCGTGACCCCGAAAAGTTTTTGGGGGGTGCCGAGCAGGCGCGCCGCCGCATCATCACCGGAGACTTTCCTGCGCACATCCTCAAGCAGTTCGACGAAATGCTCGATTATTTCGGCCAATCCCCCTTCATCGTGCGTTCGAGTTCTCTACTGGAAGACAATTTCGGCAATTCTTTCGCCGGTAAATATGAAAGCGTTTTTTGCGTCAACCAAGGGCCGCGCGACCGCCGCATGCAGGACTTTGTTGCCGCCGTTAAGCGGATCTATGCCAGTACCATGAGCGAACAGGCGCTGCGCTACCGCGCACGGCGCGGTATGCTTGACCACGACGAGCAGATGGCTTTGCTGGTCATGCGCGTCTCCGGCACGATGCATGGTCGCTATTTCTATCCCGAAATGGCCGGCGTCGGCTTCTCGTTCAATCCTTACGCCTGGCACGAAAGTATCGACCCCGAGGCCGGAGTCATACGCCTCGTCTTCGGGCTCGGCACCCGCGCGGTGGATCAGGCCGACGATGACTACACCCGCATCGTTGCCCTCAACGCACCCGACAAACGTCCTGAAGCCAATTTCGATGAGGTCGCGCAATATGCCCAGCGCCGCGTTGATTATCTCGACCTCGAAGCCAATCAGGAGGTTTCCGACTATTTCATGGATTTGGTCAGGGATGCCGACAACCTGCCCATCGAAATGTTTGCTTCCATCGATCCCACCCAGCCGCGCGGAGCAAAGCCTCATCGTATTCTGACCTTCGATAAGTTGCTGAACGAAACCAATTTTGTGGCCGACATGCGGGAAATCCTCGAAATCATTGAAGCTGCCTATAACTATCCCGTCGATATCGAATTCAGCGGCAACTTTATGGAAGACGGCAACTATCGGATCAATCTGCTACAGTGCCGTCCACTTCAGGTCCATGGTTCTGAAGCCATCGAACTGCCCGAGGTTGATGTGGCCGATGAAGACCGGATTGTCGAAGCACACGGCGCCGTGGTTGGTCAGAGCCGTGTCGGCCAAATTGATCGCTTCATCTATGTTGTACCCGCCCGTTATGGCCAGCTGCCCGTCAATACGCGTCACGAAATTGCCCGGCTTATAGGCGATATCAATCGAACGGAGAAAAAGGGGACGTCAAAGAATACGATGATCATCGGTCCCGGCCGCTGGGGAACCAGCAGTCCTTCACTTGGTATTCCCGTTTCCTTCAGCGATATCAACAAGGTTTCTATCCTCTGCGAAATCGTGTCAATGCACGACAACCTCGTGCCCGACGTTTCGCTCGGCACGCACTTCCTCAACGAGCTGGTTGAAATGAAAATGCTTTATCTCGCTCTTTTCCCGGAAAAAGGAGGAAACTACCTCAACACCGCCTTCTTCGAAGAGGCCCCGAACAAGTTGTTGGAGCTCGTTCCTTCCGCCGGAAAATGGGAAGATACTGTCCGCGTCATCGATACTGCTGATGTTGCCCAAGACGGTGGCATTCGTATCATTGCCGATGCTCTCCATCAAACGGTGAGCTGCCACTATGTACGCTAATCAGCTACCACTAACCCGGAGTTTTCCAATCATTGGAACTCCGGGGGTTCTGTGCTACGGGTCGTGGGCGTGGATATCCTCTTCGGCCAGGATCTCCTTCTTGATGATGCTGATTTCATCGCACAGCAGTTCGCCGATATTGGTTTTGGTATCTTTTGCCAGCCAGGCGGAAAGATCTTCCGTTCGTTCGTAAATTGTTTCAGGGTGATCCCCGCCCGGATTAATTCGCCGGACCTCAAAGCGATACTCATTTTCAGCGCCGTCGGCCTGGGTGATGAACAGATGGTGGTCCATGCCCTGATGCAGGAACCGGTCTTCAGCAACAATATGACCTCTCATAATAATCTCCGTTAACTGGAGGCAGTATAAGGTAGTTTCCAATGGTTGGAAAGTGAGTTTACGGTTACAAAGTCGTGCAGAAACGGACTGATACTTCGGTAGGTTTGCCGTCTAAAGATGCTCTATCCACTGGCCAGCTTATGTGCCCGGCGGGTGGTTTCGGGGAGGCGGTATTTTGTGATGCATTGCATAACGAGTTTGTGAGCTGAATGCATGGAAACCCGATGGCCCGGCGAGATGTAGAGCGGTTTGATATTAGAGCGGGTGCGCAGCACCACGCCAATCTGTTCGTCTTTATCCATCAGCGGAATATGGCTTCCTTTTTTAGCCGGAACCTCCGGGTGCGTTCCGCAAAGGCGCGATTTCCCGACGCCAATGGCTGGAAGGTCGAGCAGCAGGCCTAAATGCGCGGCAATGCCGAATCGGCGCGGGTGCGCAATGCCCTGTCCATCGCACAAAAGTAGATCGGGCTGAGCGCTCAGTTTCAACATGGCTTCTAAAACACAGGGCACTTCCCGGAACGAAAGCAATCCGGGAATATAGGGAAAGGTGGTCGGGCGGTGAGCCACCACCGTTTCGATGACTTCCAAGGTTTGGAAGTCCAGCACGGCAATCGCCGCAACGGTGATCGTGTTATTTTTCCGAAACCCCACATCCACACCGGCGACGGTTTTAATGTCACCGAAATCGTCGGTCAGGTTGATGTGCGACTGCAGCGCTTTCTGAATCGCAATCGCTTCCTTCGGGCTGACATCCCATGCGTGCATTGTTTAACACTCGCTCGTAAACTCGCTAAAGACACGAAGCACACTAAGGCAAGAGCTTCGAGTCCTTCGTGTCTTTGTGTTTATAATTTATCGAAAGCCTCCAGGAAGGCATCGATATGTTCTTCGGTGTGGGCGGCGGAGACGAAGGCCACTTCGAATCCGCTCGGCGGGGTATAGAACCCGTGGTCGAGCATATGGTGAAAATAGGCGGCGTGCGCTTTCTGATCGCACGCTTTCGAGTCGTCCAAATTATGGACGGTTTCCTTGCGGAAGAAGGGCGTGAACATGCCGCCGCGTTGGGCGCAGTGCAGATCGAGCCCTTTTTCTGTGGCGATCCGGTTGATGTCGTCGGCCAACCGTTTGCCCAGGATTTCTATTTTCAAATAAGGCGATTCGTCGCGCAACAGCTCAAGCGTTTTCATACCGGCGGCCACGGCCACCGGATTCCCACTCAGTGTTCCGGCCTGATAAACCGGGCCGAGTGGAGCCAGCTGTTTCATGATTTCCGCTTTTCCGCCAAAGGCACCGATCGGCATGCCGCCGCCGATAATTTTTCCAAGGGTTGTAAGATCGGGTTCAATACCAATCGTGTGCCCAAAGGTCGTTGGTGCGAGACGGAAGCCGTTGATGACTTCATCAAAAATTAGCAGCGAACCGCTGGCGGTGGTGGCTTCGCGGAGTCCTTTCAGAAACCCCTCGGCTGGTTCGACGAGGCCCATATTCCCGGCGATTGGCTCAACAATCACCGCCGCAATTTCATCGCCGTGGGTTTTCAGAATCTTCTGCACCGCGGCCAAATCATTATACGGGGCCACAAAAACCTCGTCCGTTGCGGCCGGTGAAACGCCGGCCGAAGAAGTGGAACCTCCGGTCAGTAGGCCGGACCCTGCGGCGACCAACAGATAGTCGGAGTGACCGTGATAGCAGCCGTCGAATTTAATAATTTTGCGCCGGCCCGTATAACCGCGCGCCAAACGGATCGCGCTCATCACGGCTTCCGTGCCGGAGCTTACGAGGCGAACCATTTCCATTTCCGGAATCTGTTTGCAGATCAGTTCGGCAAATTTGGCTTCCAATGCGGTGTTGGCTCCAAACGTCAGGCCGTCGGCCGCCGTCTTGGCAACCACATCAACAATCTCGTCGCGGGCATGCCCGAGAATCAGCGGTCCCCACGACCCACAGAAATCAATCAGCTCGGTGCCGTCCTCGGTCTGGACTTTCACTCCCTTACCGGATTTAAAATAAACCGGCGTTCCGCCGACTCCGTTAAATGCCCGGACCGGGCTGTTCACCCCGCCGGGGATCACCTTCTGTGCGCGTTCAAACCATTGTGCTGAATTCATAATATTTCCTTTTTATCTAAATTTAACTGACAGAGAATGTCGTCCGCTTTCATTAACACTTCGATCTGAAAAGTCACATTCTCAACTTCCGAATTTTCCCTCAACGCTAGGGCGATGGTTTTCTTCGCGGAGTTTGGGGCATCGACTTGTGACTCAGCAATACCTAAAAGCGCCCGTGTTTTAGTCGATGGCAGTTCGAGTTTTTCCGCCATATCAAATGCCATGGAATAGCTGCCAGCTTTTGCTTGCGTGATCGCGATATTGGCGAATGCCTCTTTCTGGTATCTTAGGTTATTAATGTCAGCGGCGATTTCTTGGGCGCGGTCGGGTTGCTTCACGAGGCAAAATCCATTCACGAGTGCATACGATACAGAGTCTCGGGTACTTATGGTGTCTCGATCACTTTGGATTTCCAGTTCATCGCGGAGTAATAGGGCTTCATCAAGCAGTTCTCTTGCTTTTTCAAGTTCGTTGGCCTCTTCTGCTGCTTTGATGGCTAAGGCGATGTAGCAATCGGCCTGTTTTGCTGGAACTTCGATAGCATCCGCAAGGACGAGCGCTTCGTCCCACATACCCGCTTCCACGAGCCTTTGTGAGATGATCAGAATTGCGAATGCTTTCGCGTTGGGATCGGTGACGCGTGCGAGTGCTTTTTCTGCAGTTTCGAATTGCTGAGTCTCTGCGAGTTCCAAGGCGATCAAGTCCCGTCTCGGATTGTTCATCCCTTCCAGTAGAGCTTCGTATTTGAAGTGCTGCCCCATCGTTGCGTAATTTTTGGCCACAGCCGTTAGAGCTGTGTTTTTCAGGAATTGCGCTGGCAGGGCGGTCGCGGTATTGAACGCGCGGGTTTGTGCTGCATTAAACGCATTGGTTTCTCCGGCGCGGGCGTATTGATGGGCGATCTCACATTCTAGTTTCGCGCGCTCGAAATCCTTTTCAATCTTCGCGGCGCTTTCGGATGCGAGAACAAGCGCATAGTTGGCGGCTTCCTCTCGTTTGTTTTTAAAATAGTGAGAACCGATCCAGATGAATAATGTCGTGCGGTCTGCGGGATCGTCGATGTCCGCACAGAGTTCCGAGGCTCGCTGCATGAGCGCATCGGCTTGTTTTTCGTCGCCCTCGTAGCATAGGGAGCCCGTTTCGAAAAAGGCGTGCGCTTTTCTCGAGGTTGGTTCGATGGATTCCAGTGCGTCCATGGCGACCGTTTTCTTTCCTTTGAGCACGTAGCGGCTCGCGATTTCACCAACGAGTTTTGGTTGTTGCCAGTCGTCATTGACGTTCAACGTGAGCCCGAGCGCTTCCGCCAAAAGGTTGCGTTCCGCGATGGACTTGGCGGAAACCGCGTTGATTTGGCTAAAGGCGCACGCCGCGAGGAGCGTGACGCTTGCGATGATTAGAAGTTTCATAGGATTTCTCTAAAATATTGTTGTACTGCTTGGTCTAGTGGAAACGCAAGAAGGGGGTGGATTATTGTTGGAGAAAATCGGCGGCTTGCTTGAAGGGGAGGGCTTGTGTTCCGTCGCTGAGTTTGTAGGGAGCGCCGTTGTAGATCACTCCTGTTTTAAGGGGAGACGTCGCGATATTCTGAAAGCGTTGGAGGCCTTTGAGCATTTTCGCGGAAAAGGTATGGGAGGATTTGATTTCCAACGCGGTCAGGGAGCGCCCTGATTGGGCTAGCAGATCTACTTCGTTTCCTTTGCTGTCGCGGAAGAAGTATAAGTCGGGAAGCGCTCCGGCGTTGTAGCGGGTTTTTAGGGCCTCGATAACGATGAGGTTTTCGAAGATGGAGCCAACCAATGGATCGCGCGTGACCTGATCCGCGGATCTGATTCCCAATAGGAAGCAGAGTAGGCCGGTATCAGTGAAATAGTACTTCGGGGATTTGATGGCTCGTTTCCCGAAGTTTTCGAAGTACGGAGAAAGCTTGAAGATGAGAAAGGACGCCTCGAGGATCGATAGCCAGTTTCTGATGGTTTTTGCGTCGACTCCCACATCATTGGCTAGTGAGCTGTAATCGATCAATTGTCCGACGCGGCCAGCGAGTAATTTCAGGCATTTTTCAAATAAAGACAGATCTTTAAGCTGAATCAGTTGGCGAACATCTCTTTCCACATAGGTCTGGTAGTAGTTGGAGTAGGCCGTGGTCGGCCGCTGTTTCTGGTCGTATATCCGCGGAAGAAATCCGCGGAAGGCATACTCTTCAAAACGATCATATTCAATGGAGGCCGAAGCGAGTTCCGCGATGGAAAAGGGGAGCAGGGTAAGGATCGCGGTGCGCCCCGCGAGCGACTGGCCCACCGCTTCGCGTAGACGAAGTTGATGTGATCCGGTCAGCACAAAACGTCCGTTCTCCTTTTCGTCGTCCACGATGGTTTGGATATAGCTCAGTAGCTCCGGGACGCGTTGAATTTCATCAATAACCACCGGTGCGTCGAATTGAGCCAAATAGGCTTTGGGATCGCTCATGGCGAACTCGCGCGTTTCCGGCATCTCGAGATTGGAGTAGCCGTAGTCGGGAAGCGCCATCTTGGCCAACGTTGTTTTTCCCGCCTGACGCGGTCCGAGAATCGTTACAACGGGATACTCTTGGATAAGCGTTTGAAGCTCGTCAGCTATCTGTCTTGTGATCATGAAAGGAATATACAGGAGTAATTCAGGAGTTAAAGTCCTGAATTACACCCATTCGTTTCCATAACTTCAGTCTCTGAACAGCTCGTTGTATTGGTTGGCCCAGTAGGAAATCAAAATGTCGGCGCCGGCGCGTACGAGGCCGGCGGTTGATTCCTGGACCATGCCTTTGAGGTCGCCCCAGCCGCGCTGGGCGGTGGCGTGCAGCATGGAATATTCGCCGCTGACGTTATAGGCGGCCAATGGAAGATCGGTGTTGGCGCGCAGCTCGGCGAGAATGTCGAGGTAGAAGAGTGATGGTT
Organism: Pontiellaceae bacterium B1224; assembly: GCA_029432815.1. Lineage (GTDB taxonomy): Bacteria > Verrucomicrobiota > Kiritimatiellia > Kiritimatiellales > Pontiellaceae > Pontiella. Next base: position 88,307 of record JAROBA010000007.1, read on the forward strand.
TGATCATGAGCATGTCGGCGCCTTCGGCTTCGTCGAATTCCGATTCGCGGATGGCGGTGCGCATATCGCCGTAGGAGGCCTGATAGGCTTTGCGGTCGCCTTGGCCCGGCTTGGATTTCTCAGCGTCGCGGAAGGGTCCATACATGGAGGAAGCAAACTTGGTGGAATAGCTCATCAGGATTTTATCTTTCCAACCATTGGAATCGAGCCCTTCGCGGATGGCCTGAATCTGTCCGTCCATCATCGCGCTGGGGGCCACGATGTCGGCACCGGCGGCGGCGTGAGAAACGCAGATTTTGGCGAGATTGGCGATGGCGGCGTCGTTATCGACGTTGCCGGATTTCGTCAACGGTCCGCAGTGGCCGTGCTCGGTATAGGCACAAACGCAGGCGTCGGCCGCGACCATGAGATCGGGGAATTTATTTTTCACGGCGCTGATCGCGCGCTGGACGGTGCCGTCGTCGTTATAGGCTTCCGAACCTTGGAAATCTTTTTCGGAGTCGTCGGCCAGTCCGAACAGCAGGACGCTGGCGACGCCGGAATCGACGATGGGTTCGAGGTCGAGCAAAAGCTGATCGATACTCAGGCGGCATTGGCCGGGCATGGAGTCGATGGCTTCGCGTTTGCCCTCTCCATCGATAACGAAGGTGGGCCACATAAATTTTTCGGGGCCGGGCAGGGGGGCGTCCAGCATTTTACGGATTCCCGCGCTCTGGCGCAGGCGTCTAAGTCGTACTTCGGGGAACATCATCTCTCTCCTGATTTCCAATGATTGGACGCCGAATGTACGGAATTTTTCCAAGGTCTGGAAGCAAAACCATGCGATAGAAAGCCTACTGGAAGTCGGCGGTATATAGGTTTATCGCATCAGCAGGAGGCTGAGGGCCATGACGATCATGCCGGCGACGAGGCCGAAGAGGGAGTCGTGGCCTTTGCCATAGGCGCGGCTGGTGGGCAGAAGCTCGTCGAGGCTGATGTAGACCATGATACCGGCCACGCCGCCGAAGAGGATGCCCATGACCTGGGGCGGGAGCACCCCGCCGTCGCCGCCGACAAAGAAGCGGAGAACCATGTAGGCAATAATGGCGCCGACCGGCTCGGCGAGGCCAGAGAGGAAGGAGTAGAAGAAGGCTTTTTTACGGTTGCCGGTGGCATAGAAAATCGGCACGGAAACGCTGATGCCTTCGGGAATGTTGTGCAGGGCAATGGCAATGGCGATCGGTATTCCAAGGCTTGGATCTTCGAGTGCGGCGAGGAAGGTGGCGAGGCCTTCGGGGAAGTTATGGATGGCAATGGCGAGTGCGGTGAACAGGCCCATGCGCATGAGCTTTGCATTATGTTTTGTGTGGCCCTCCTCCTCGGCGATGGTTTTCATTTTCAGTTCTTCCGAGGTCGGCATCGGCGCATCCGGATTGTGGAGCGGTGCGATTTCAAATTCGGTGTGAATTTCGTGGGGGTTTTCGGCGTGGGGAATCAGGGCATCGATGATCCCGATCAGCGCCATGCCGCCGAAGAAGGAGGCAGCGTTAATCCAATGACCGAGCGGATCGCCATAGCACTCAACCAGCGAATCGACGCCTTTAATGAAAATTTCAACAAAGGAGACGTAGAGCATGACGCCAGCGGAAAAGCCGGTGGCGATGGAGAGGAAGCGGAAGTTGGTGCGTTTTGCCAAGAAGGCAATCGCGCTTCCAATGCCTGTGGCCATGCCGGCGAAAACCGTGAGGCCGAGTGCAAACCAAACGTTATTCATGGAGGAGGCCTTTTGTTACGGGTGCAAAGAGGTGCTTAGTCGTTTTCATAGTTTTCCAGAGCTTCGGTTTCAAGGCGTTCAGCCAGTGGCTGAAAGCGGGTGGTGAGTCGCATCTGCTCATCGGTCATTTTGGTTTGCATGTGTTTCTTAACGTAGCTGATCGACTCTTCAGCGGATAATCCCATGATGTCGCGGATAATGCAGCAGGTCATAACCCCCGTTCGTCCAACGCCGGCATTGCAGTGCACTGCAATGTTCGCCCCGGCACGCAGATAGCCGGATACCTTGTCGACGACTTTTGAAAAAGCATGCAGTTCGGGGCTGGTGTAGTCGGCAATCGGGAAGCGAATCGGTTCTATGAGATTCTTTTTATATATTTCAATGACATTGCGTTTTGCCTTTTTGGCCAGCTCCGCGTCGGTGACCAGCATGACTGCAAAGGAGATCTTCCGTTTCTTGTAAATCTTCAGCAGGGCGTTGCCCGGATCATACGGTCCGAAGGGCATCGGGCTACAGTACAGTTTGCCTTTCACATCGAGCGGGATGCGAACGCAGGTGTCTTCTCTCGGGCCGAACAAAAACATGAAATTCTCCAATAACTGGAAAGAACGTAGTATAGATTTTCCAATGTCTGGAAGAAAATACGCCTTTATTTAGCCTGTTCAATGATCGCGATGGTGGCTTCTTCAACTTCCTCCGCCACCTTTATCAGCCCCGGAGCATCAGAGATGGCCGCGAGCATCGCTTTGGGTTTGATCATCCCGATTTTGGTTTGTCCATTTTCAGAATAGACCGAGATGCGGCAGGGCAGGGCCATATTCAAGCTCATGTCTGCTGTAAGAACGGCGAGCGCTTTGTGCGGGTTGCAGATTTCCAGCACCTTGCATTCGTTCGCCAGATCGACCCCTTTGTTTTTCATGGTCTGCTGGAGGTCATGAATGTACAGCACTCCGAATGCATTCGCTTTGCATGCAGCTTCCACGTCAGCAACGGCCTGTTCGACGGACTTGGCGGTTTCAACGATGTATTTCATTTGAAGTCTCCTGTGTTTCCAATGATTGGAAAATCGTAGTCCTTTTTCCAACTATTGGAAATTGAAAGTCGAAAGAATGACGTCCAAAGTTCATCGCTATGAATATTACGACCCTGCTCAACAATACTTCCTTCTTCAAAGGCCTGTCCGAACAGCATCGCGAAGAGCTCTCCGCCATCAGCTCAGCGGAAAAGCTGAAGAAGCGCGAATATCTTTTCCACGAAGGGGAAAAGGGGAGCAATATGTTCCTCCTGCTCGATGGGAATATTCAGCTGCATAAAAACACGGAGGACGGCAGGGAGGTCGTGATTCGTGTGGTGAAACCCGGGGAAATTTTTGCCGAGGTGGTGCTGTTCGAAAAAGACCGATTCCCGGTTTCCGCCCGTGCCGTCACCAATGCGGAAGTGCTTCTTTTTCCAAAGGCTGGAATCGATCGTCTGCTCGGAGAGAAAAGTTTCCGGAACGACTTCATCGCTTTGCTGATGGCGAAGCAGCGCTATCTGACCGAGCGCATTCAGGAGCTGACCACCAAAGATGTGGAATACCGCTTCTTCACGTTCCTGCGTGCCCAGTACGGAGAGAGGGATCTGATTCATACGCCGCTTTCCAAAAAGGACATCGCCGCGGCCATCGGCACCACGCCCGAAAGCCTGTCGCGTCTCATTCTGCGCCTGACCGAGGATGAGATCATCGAGTGGAAGGGTAAGGAAATCCGGATGCTTTCCAATCCCTGGAAGTGGCTGGAATAAAACGGGAGAGCGATCATGACTGAATCAAAGGGAAAAAAGGCGTGGTATGTCCGACCATGGGCCATTGCCATCTGGGTCGTTATCGGACTGCTTGTATTTCTCGGTGTGGTGCCCATAGGCGGCTCGGATTCAAAAGATGGTTCTGCGCCCCTTTCGATGCACGCGGGGACTTTCGAAGCGAATAACAGCCTTACAACGGGTTCGACGACATCAGGAACGGAGACTTCTTTTTTTTCAGCCCGGCACATTGCGGTGATGGTGAGAACCGATCATAAAGTTGCGCGCGGCGTCGGGCGAAGGATCGCGACGCGCCTCGAAGGCATCGACTTCATCGAGCAGGTCGACCTCCTGATGCCCGGGGAGGTTGTGGAACCGGGACAGTCTGCTCCGGATTTCCTCGTGATGGTGGAGCTTCCATCTTTTTCTTCCCGCGGCTTGCTCGCAACTGGACGGAAGGTGAATGCCGAAGTCAAAGTAAGCTTCGGTCGCGAGCCGGTTCAATCGCATCATGTGTTGAGGGGATCAATACACGGCTCCTTTGGCTCAGGTGGCCATGAACAGCCGACTGGAGCACGAGAGTATGTCGCGGGGCTATGAAACCGCGTCTGTAAAATATCATCAGGTGATCGACGATATCTCGGAGCAAATCGGCGGTGCACTGGAAAAGAATTTAAGAGACTGGCGCGTAAAATATGTGGAACTGGGCGAAATTCCCGCCGGTTTAATGCCTGTCTATGCTCTTCCCCCAAGAGAGCTGCCCCTGCCGGAGAACGGATCAATTGAGCTTGTGGTCAGTGGTAATGAACTGATGATGCGCAACCGCTCGGTGTGGACCATGGAGTCCGCTGCCCCCTTTGAAGAATTGGTGAGAATTCACGCTCGCCTATTGGAAGACGGATGGCGGGTTGAGCCGAAAATTTTGGAACCAGGGAAGGGGGAGCATTTCTTTCGGGCCCATAAGGGCGCTCAGCTTTATGAGGGATTCGAGGAGCAGACCTTTCCCAGAACAGGCCGGGAGGACGAACCGGCACGGCTCGTTTTTCGCTATCTGGACCGGATGGAACGAGATCAGATTCTGCCCATCTTCGATGCGATGATTGCCAACCCGGAGCTGCCGGTGGAAACCGGGCTTGGTTTTATGAATAATATGGATCGCGATCAGCGAACACGCTTGATCGAAACGTGGATGGACCGGGAAGCGCTGCCGTATCAAGCCCGCGTGGCCATCATTCGGGAGCTCGAACGCGTCGGGCGGAAAGACGAGGCCCTTGCTCGGCTGCAATCGCTTCATGCCGCAGCGCTGCTTTCAACCGGAGACCAAACAGACGAAGTGAAGGAATTGGGGCGTAAAATTACCGGCGACAAAAACTGGAAGCCAACCTTGCCGACAGAAGAGGAGTTTATTGCACTGGGTGCGCAATCCGTTGGAACCAATGCCACCATGGAAGTCGAAGTCGGGCTTAACGAACCTGCGGTCTTTCTCGCGCCAGCTGAGGACGACTCCGCATTTGCATTGCTTAGTCTGGAGATTGAACCTTCATCAATACCTGAAGGGCTCTATACATTTTCAATGTCCTATCGCAACGGTTCGGAACTTAACTCAGCCGGTTCCAGCTCGAGTACAGCTCATTCGCTGGAACATCCGTGGAAAGGACAAATATCCCATGGCTTTAACGAAAACAACTTCCACGCGACTGCTCTGGAAATCGGGACGAACCGGTTTCTCATCGCGCTGGAAATAAAATAACGCTTATGTCGCTGACCGAATCATGGTGAGCAGTCTTCCATCGAAGACGATGGTGACTTTTTCTGCAAGCCGCGGACATTTTTGCGGTAACGCTCCTGAAAGGAACGGTACTCTGCACTGGGTTTGTATTCTTTGTTTAGATAATGGTTAAGGGCCGCGATCCGCTGTTCCATGGAGCGCGGAAGCCAGTGGCTGGCATCGCCCGGATCCTGGCTTACGGAAATACGGGTCTGAAGGCGCTGCAAAAGGCTGCACATGCCTTCGGGGTTGTAACCCGCCCGCATCGCGTAAAGAGCGCCCCATTGGTCGGCCTCCGATTCATATTGGTCTTTTCGGCCATGGATGGCCCGCTCATACATTTGATTGCTTAGCTCCTCGAGTTCCATCTCGGTCTCACTCACCCCGAATTCCTGCTCCAGCTCCATGAACGCCTTTTCGGCGGCAAACTTGGGCTGGAGTATCTCAAATTCGGTGGCGGCATGGTTCCGGGTGACATGGGCAATTTCATGCCCGATCAGGCAGGCCAGTTCGCTCTCCGTTTCGATGATCCCCAGCATGCCTTCGGAAATCATGATGGCTCCAATGGGAGTGGAGTTGGCAAATATGTTGTTGGATTTTACAACGTGAACGGAGATGGGCAGGTCATAAAACTCCGTGCTTTCCATGACCAGCTGGGCGACGTTGTTCACATAGAGAACCATGGCTGTATCATCAGACAATCCGGGGGCCGCCATCCGTGCGCAAATATAGCTGGAGAGCGCTACCATTTCATCGTCGATCTGAAAGGAACCCGCCTTGGATGGGAGTTTGTGTTTCCGGGCAAACTTGTTGCGACTCCAGCGTCCTTCGTAGGTTTCGGAGAGAAAGCGGTTATAGGATGCGGGAACAATATAGCTGCAGACCGGGTTTTGCAGAACATCCTGATTGAGCCCCGCGTTTTTCATCTGCCTTTCGAAAAATCCTTTGGCCGCAGCGGTCACCATAATTTTCGACAGGTTTCTTTCGGGATTGTCCTGCGCCATGGCCCCATAGTCGATGGCATGGTCTGCGGCGTTGAAGGCATTTTTCGAAATCCATCCAATAGTATCCGTAGGGGTTTTTACCTTTTTCCACGGCTGCTCAGAGGCGAGCACAGAAACCTCGTCCCCGGAAGAGAGAACCTCGATGGCGGGGTAGAAGGCTCCGGGCCTGGTTCGCACGGAGACATTGCCGACCTGGATTATTTCAGCATAAACCGACCCCGAAAGGGCCAGCAGATAAACCGCGATAACTGCACCTGTTTTTTTCACAACGAACCTCCGTGTTATTTTGTATTAAAAGTAAAGACGCCTTGGTCATCCACGAGATCGGGACTGTTCTGAAGGAGTAGGCATCGGTCGATATAGGCCTTGGCGGGAGCATCCTCCGGGTTCAGTTCCAGAACCGCATTGAACAATCCGGCGGCCTCTTCCCAGCGGCGCTCGCGATAGACCGCGATAGCCTCCTCAAACCGTTTCTCAATTGCAAGGGCCGCATCGGAAAGGGTGCCGACCCGGTCGAGAAGCGTAAATACCCGGATGGGTTTTCTTTTACCCTTAACCCGAATGCAGTCCAGCTCGCGGAATGCATACTCGTTTTTGACCTGCTCATACGTGTATTCACTCATGATATTGGTGGTGCCGTACGCTTTGTTCACCCCTTCGAGTCGGGCCGCCAGATTCACCGTATCGCCGATGGCCGTGAAATCCATGCGCCGTGTGCTGCCCAGATTGCCCACGACAATGGGGCCGGTGCTGATGCCGATGCGGGTGCTGATTTTATCCCCCTCGGATGGGATCAGGTCGTTGACGCCCAACTCGCGGAAAGCAAGGATCACTTCGCAGGCCGACCGGGCATGCTCCGCCCGCGCAATGGGTGCGCCGAAAATGGCCATGACGCCGTCGCCGGTGTATTTATCGAGCATGCCTTTCTGATCCAAAACGATGGAAGTGACCGTTTCGAAATAGCGGTTCAGCACCTTAATCAGGGTGCGCGGAGACTTGTCCTCGGAAAAGGTGGTGAATCCCTGAAGATCGGTAAAAAGAACGGTTCCGGTGAGCTCGGTTCCTTCGAGATCCACGCGGTCCGGATTTTCCATCAGCAGGTTAATCACATCGTCATTGAGATAGCGGGAAAAGATCGAACGGATCTCGCGCTTTTTGCGACCCTCAACGAGCATCTTATACATGGACGAAAACGCGCTGGTGAAAACCACCGCAAAAATCGGGAACGTATAGTCGATGTCGATCTGATAGCGGGAAAAGGCCATAAAACCAACCCCCACGGAGAGGGCCACACAGGCGAGGGCCAACGCAATGGACGGGACGAGGGAGCGCGAAATGAAGACATAGGCGAGCAGCACCATGAGCACCAGCGTGATGGCCAGAAGCTGAATCCTAGAAAATTCGACGATGTTCCGTCCGTTCAGCAGATTGTTCAGCAGCGTGGCGTGAATTTCCCCGCCGGGAAAGGGGCTGTTTGAAGTGGAAAATGGTGTGGGCTTGAGGTCCAGCAGACCGCTTGCTGTGGCGCAAATGATGATGTGCTTGCCCTTTAATTCGGCGATAGGAATCGTGGGCGGCTGCCCCTCCATGAACCTGGTTGCATCGATGAAGAGATTGTAGAAGGAATAGTAGGGGAAGGTCCCGCTGATTCCGCCGCCCTCGCCATACCAATAGACCGGAAAGAAACCATTGTGATCGAGCTGAAAATGCCGGTTCTCGGTGAGCAACAGATTTCTTTTCGAGTCGTAGGAGACCACCCGGTCGTTTTCGGCCAGCAGGTAGGCGGCAAAGGAAAGCTGGGGCAGGTAGGAATCCCCCACATTGAAAATAAGGGGCATCCGCCGGCAAACTCCGTCCTCGTCGGTGTGAAAGTTCACGATCCCGATGGCGGCGGCGCTTTCTGACAGCGAAGGAATCAGGCGTTCGGAAGATCGGTATTCCAATAGGGGCATGCGGTCGGCATGATCAAATACCAAGGCCGCCGGGTGAGGCGCCTCCTGCCCGGTGCGAACAGCGTCGCTCAGGTTTTCACCGAGAACGGTGTGGCCGAAATCTTTCACACCCTTCACAAAGGCTTTTTCTGACTCCTCGCTGTTAATATCCAGCCGCGCCACCTCCGGCAAAGAAAACAACAGATCGAAACTCACACTTTTGGCCTCGGCCTGTGCAAAATAATCCAGAACGATGCCATAGAACTGCCTAGGCCAAGGCCAGGGGTAATTGAATTTTTCGGAAAGGTTGCTTATCGAATAATCATCGATCGCCACAATGACCACGTCATCGTCGACGGCAATTTTCCCGGCACAATGGGTCCATCGGAAATCAGCGGCGGCATAGGAAAAGCGCTTGTACAGAGACGTCGTGGAAAATGCAAAAAGAGACAGCACCACGGCACTCCCAATCAGCACGGATGCGATGCACCTCGCCTTGTTTTCCTGAGCCATGCAATTCTCCTTTGGGATCTCAGCGGATGCTGCGATCAGATTTTCGCCGAAGCCAACTTAACCTTTGCCGACAGGTCCTTGCCCAAAATGTTCTGCAGTTTAATATATTGATTGGAATCCAGCTGCTTCAGGCAGTGCAGTTTTTCCTGCTCCCAGGACATATACTCAACCTTCCCGCCGGCCTTGATGTCTGCCGAAGCGGGTTCTCCGGTCAGAAAGCTCATTTCCGCAAAAAAACTGCCGCGTCCCAGCTGAGCAATTATTTTCCCATCCTTAATGACATCAACCGTTCCGGTCAGGACCAGCGACAACGTATCCATCGGCTTCCCCTGCCGCACGAGAATTTCGTTTTCCGCTTCGCCGGCCTGCCCTGTGTTCCAGAAGTAGAGGAACTCTTTGTTCGTCATAACAGAAAAGACATTCTCATGCAGATCAACCAGTTCCGGGGGAAGGTCAACGGGACGGCGCTCCTTCAGGAGCAGGATAATGTTAACCGTGTTGATCAGAAGAAACAGGATATACCAAAATGCCGTATTCACGTTGCTCGTCACGAACGCATTGCCGAGCAGGCACAGTTGCGAAATCAACAGTATGCTGCGCAGCCGGAGCACGTCCTTGACCGCCAGCGCAACCAGGACGAGGAAAAATCCGATATTGATTAAAACCAGCGTCATTTAAACCTGCTTATTGAATGGGGAGCTCGCAGTCTCAATCCTTGAGCTCGCCTTCAAGTTGGATTCGGGCTTCCGGCGTTCCCATAAAAACAAGGACCGAGGAACCGGTTACGCACAATGAGTCTTCGGGGTTGTATTCCCAGCGTTCTCCCTCCCGAACCGCGAGCAGCAACAGCTCGCGATAGCGCTTGAGATTGAGCTCCCGCAGCGTCTTTCCCGCCAACCAATCCGGAACCGATACCTCCTCAATGCGCAGCCCTTTCTCCTTGTCGCGTAACATGACATCAAGGAAGGAAACCACTGCGGGGCGGGCCATTTCCGAGGCCATCCGCAATCCCCCGATCTTTTCGGACGAGATGACCGAGGTTGCGCCGGCTCGTTTCATTTTATCCATGTTCTTCGCTTCCCGCGCATGCGAGACAATCCGCAGGGATGCGTTGAGATGGCTGGCTGAAAGGCAGATCACCAGGTTGAGATGGTCTTCGCTTTCGGTGGCAAACAGACCGGATGCCCGCTCAATACCGGCCTTCTCCAGCGTGCAATTGTCGGTGGGGTCGCCTTCCAGATACAGCGTATCCGGCCATTGTTCCAACAGCTCATCGATCCGTTCCTTCTGTTGTTCGATCACAACATAGGGCCGACGAGTGGCGGCAAGCTCGTTGATGATATGCATGCCGACGCGGGAAACCCCGCAGACAATGTAGTGATGTTCGGTCTGCTCGATTTTCTTTTCCATTTTTCTTCTCCGAAATGAATGGGTCAGATTGCCTTCAACAATCAGGGCGGTCACCATGGAAAAGGCATACGTCATGGTTCCAATGCCGGCGAGTGCCACCAGCATGGTCAAAATGCGCCCGGCCGGAGAGGCTGAAATCGTGGCCACCTCACCGTAGCCGATGGTGGTGATGGTGATAAAGGTCATGTAGAGGCAGTCGAGGAAGCTATCGTTTCCGTGCCCCATGAAATAGTAGATCAGTGAACTGCCGATGAGAACCAGCAGGAGGACGAACACCACCCCGGCCATGCGCTTGAAGATCGTCTCGAATACGCCCTTTTCCATGCCTACGTAGATACCTCACCCTCATCTAAATTCCATGTATATGGAACCTAGCGGCAGAATCGTTTACAGGCAAGAAATATGCTAGCCACTTAAAAGATTCATGCTACTTTTCAGGAATGAAAATTACTTTTTTAGGAACCCGGGGCGGCTTCCCGGTCGGCGGTCAAACCAGTTGTGCCCTGGTGGAGGGAGAGGACGGCTCGTTTGTGATTGATCTGGGCTCCTCCCGGCTCTTCGAAAAGACGGAATGGATTGCGGAGGCCGACCATGTGCTGTTGACGCACCTGCATCCGGACCACATTGCTCATCTCGCCAGCCTGCTCATCGCGCGCTTGAATACCCCCGGGGTCGAGGGCGATGTTTCTTTTGTGGCGCCTGAGGCGGTGCAGGAATATCTCGACTTCTCGGGGCTGGGGCACATCCCGGGGTGGTGCCAGCTTCCGGACGTTCCCGCTGAATGGTGCGGCTTTACACTGGAGGCGATGCAAACCCGCCATCCCCGAAAAAATAAGGCCTATCGGATTTCAGATGGCCACACGACGTTGGTTTGGACGGGCGACGCCACCTATTCCGAGGAGCTCTCCGCTTTCTGCGCCGGTGCGGATGTGGTGGTTTGCGAGGCCTCGATGAAAGATTGCAATCTGGGGAATGCCATCGACTGGGGCCACATGACACCGCAGCTGTTTGCCCGCTTAATGAATGAAGCCAAGCCCGGCACCGCGATTTCAACGCACTACACCGAGCTTGAGCCTTCGGAATTCACTGCGGCGATGCGCCCCTTATTGGACGCATCCATAAAATTCATCGCCGCCGAAGATGGTTATATCTTCACTACTCAGTAGTCCAAAGAGTCCTACTTTTCGGAGCGGATCATGGTGAGCAGCATTTTAAAAGGCTGTTCCGCCGCCTGAACATCGTGACGAATGTTGGCGGGCATAATGATCATTTCGCCTTCTTTTGCCGTATGCAGAACGCCATCGATGATGAAAGCACCTTCGCCTTCCACCACTTGAACCACCGCATCAAACGGGGAGGTGTGTTCGGTCAATCCCTGGCCTTTATCGAAGGAAAACAGCGTGATGTTTCCGGTTTCTTTTTTCAGCAGGATTTTACTGATCACTGCGCCGTCTGCGTAGGCGATTTCGTTTTTAAGATTCAGGGCTTTGCCTTTGAGGTCATTCATGGGGACTCCTTTGTCGTAAGTCGTAAGTCGTAAGTCGTAAGTCGTAAGTCGAAGGTCGTCAGGTCGAAGGTCGAAAGTCGGTTGAACTGGACTTTTGACTTGCGACCTTCAGACCTCTGACTAACCAACTAATTGTTTAGTACTGAGCAGCTCACCATCGAGGCCGATCGTAACTTCTTCAACGATCAGGTCGGTGCGACCGCTCTGCTGATAGGCCTGCTGGGTGATGGCTGTCAGCCCGCCGCAGCAAGGTACAGACATGCGGACAATAATGACCTTAGGAATATCGTTCCCTGCCATGATACCAGCCAGCTTTTCAACATAACCTTCGGTCTTGTCGAGTTTCGGGCAGGCCACCACGAGGGAGCGTCCACGAACATAGCGCCAGTGCACATCGGGTGAAGCAACCGGCGAGCAGGTGCTCAGCACAACCAGTTCTTTGCCATTGAAAAAGGGAGCGGTCGGCGGTACGAGGTGTAGCTGAATCGGCCACTGTTCGAGATCGGACTTAATGACCTGACCGCCGGCATCTACTGTTGTGGTTGCCGGCTTCGCTGCGGTTGCTTTCTTTTCTGCCATACGTACCTGCATGCCTGGGCATCCACCTGTTTTTGGTTGTTCCATTTTAGACTCCTTTTCTTTCGCGTCGTGTTCGGCGTTAGCCTCATCAAATTTTTTCAGGGCGTCATCGCCCATTTTTGCAACATGCTCGCGGGTGGCATCAATGTCATAGGCCGCCGCTTCGCGCTCAACAATCTGTAATGCACCTGTCGGGCATGTGCCGATGCAATCGCCGAATCCATCGCAGAAATCTTCCTTCACCATTTTGGCTTTTCCGTTCACCAGCTGCAGCGCACCTTCCGCGCAGCCCACAATGCACTCGCCGCATCCGTTACAGAGGTCTTCGTCGATTTCAATAATTTTACGTTTCATGGTCACTTCCTCGTTTAAATTGTTGAGCAGAGATTGCTCCAAAACAGAAAAGCGTTCCTTGATGGGAGTCAAGAAACGCTTTTTTCTGTCAATTATTTGTGAAACGGAAGTATTTATAGTGTGTATTTAAGTTCTATAAATTTAATCCCTATTGGTAGAGCCTGTGAAAAAGAAGATCCTATTGCTGCGTATCATCGAAACCGTGTTACTAGTTGTATTTACGTATTCGGTTTCAATTTCCGAAAAATCAACAGGAACCTCGTGGAGTCTGTTTTCATTCAATCTGGGATTCAGAGTTGGTTCTGTTCCATCTGTAATCAGCTTCACTACGCTTTCAGCCGGCTTTGGGGTATCCATGCTGGCCAGCTTGCTGATGGTTGGAAGGGTGAAGTTCAGCTCTCTGATCTTTCCACTTGTGGTTGCTGGATTTGGTCTTCTCGATTTGATCTCAAATTCAGCTGCGGCATTGGGAGGTAACTTTATTCCAGTAGGTCTGAGGCTGCCCTTGCTTTTATGTGTCGTGGATTGGGTGATTACCTTCCGGTCCAGAAATTCGCTTGAAAAGCATGCCGGTATTAACGGGCTTGTTTTCAGCTTCCTGCTCCTCTGTGTAGCCATTCTAACACAGCTTCCGTTCTGGCTGATCAAGTACGCGACTCATAGCCGGTCTTTGTCGTGTGCTGTATTTGTTGAGACGGAGGTCATGGGATGGTTAGACGATTTTGACCGCGATCATTTTGACGGCATCTGTCATTCACAATTAATAGAGAATTCCGGAGGTCCCGAGGCTTTTGATAAAATGTGGACTACAATGCGTGCATTGGCCCCTTATCGAGAAGCACGCATTACCGGAAAAAATATGTCTTTGTTGTATGAAAAGAATATAGGAGTTCTAGGGGGTAGCCGTTATGACATAATAGCTCGGTCTCCCAGTCTGAGTTCAGATATTTATTTCAGGGTCTATTGCCGTGAGGAAGCGGGAGAGTGGAGACTCTCGGGATTTAACGTTTCTGATACGCCGCCGGAGGGGGCCATACAATAATTCAGGATCTATTCGCAACAAATGGTTTTTTAAGGTTGGAGTAGGTGGTGCGGCTGATTTCACAGACTGTGCCGGTGCATCTGCGGGCCGTACAGTACTCGCGGCTGTGGGTGATAAACGGCAACTGAAATTCTTCTCCTTGCTCTTTCGGATACAGCTTATTTGGACCTGGTTCGGTCTACTCCTCATTTTTGCCTTCGGTCAAACCTCAACGCTGGGCCAGGCGGAGCAGAAACGGTTTACATCATCTTATTTGGATAGGTTTAAAACAATGGTTACCCCTAAGGATTTTGTTGTAAAGCAGTGGACGAAAAGTCATTTCAGCGTACACTTAACAGCCTCGAAAGAGGGCGTTATGGAGTAAGGAGGTTGAAATGAAACCGGGATATAGGAAGCTGTGCATGCTGTCTTTTGCGATCGCTTTAACAGCGATGGGTGAACCGACTCTTAAGCTGGAACGCGGAAATGAAGGTTATGATCTTTCCTGGCCATCGACCACCAATGTTACGATAGATGGGCTGATGCATCCGTATTATAAAATTCAGTACAGTGATGATCTGGAAAACTGGACCACCCGCTATACCGTGCGGGATGTGATCGGTGGATCCACCGATACCCTGCTGCAGGAGCTGGGCATTCCTTCGGATGCACATGGATATTACCGCATCATCGAGCAGCAAAAACGGGCGGTGGCGCTTGATGGCGGGGAAGAGGTGTTCGGCTTCGGCACCGCTTTCGACGAGCAGTTGTCTGCGGTCGGGGAGCTCTCCGTAGAAGGTTTTTCGTCCATGTATCCTCCCGGTGACTATCTGGAGGAGCTGAGCTTTGATCCTGAAACCGTGGACTTCTATACCAACCTATCTTCTGGGTATGTTGACTATTCGCTCAATGAAGCTGAGGCGACGCTGTTCCGGAAAAATGGATTTGTGGTGAGCAGCCGACTGGGTGAGGAATCGTTCGCTGAGCTGTATTTCAGAATCTATGTGAACGACCTGCCGGTCTTTGTCTCGACCGACTCTATTCTTCATGCCTGGCACCGAACCTATATTGGACTTCTGGCAGAAACGGAAGAGGCGATCCTCGTTCAATTACTCGAGACGATCCTTGAAGAAACCCAGTCCGCGCTGGCTGGAAACAGCGTCTTTGCGGCGGACCCTTTGCTGGGTGAGGGGGTGCATAATGCGGATATCTTTCTGGGCGTTGCCCGTGGACTGCTGGATGAGTCCGCAACGCTTTCTACGCTGGGTAATGAGCTGGTGGCAACCGGGCATGTAGCGGCTGCAGTGGCTGCGGAAGAGACCGGCCGTCAAATTTTCGAAGCGCCGCGTGACATGAGCCAGTTTATCGTGCGCGGGCACTATGCGGAGACGGAGGCCCTCACCGGATATTTTCGCGCCATGATGTGGCTGGGGCGGATTGATCTGCGGGTGACGCCGACGAATGTCAATGACCGCGACGCAAGCCTACGCGATTTGGTCACTGCCATGACTCTTTGTTTTTCTCTGCGGGATGCGGGGCAGGAGGAGGCTTGGCAATACATGGAGGACATCATCCGCACCTATGTCGGGCCGGCGGATTCCATGCTGTTGCCGCAGCTGGGGGAATTGCTGGATGCCGCCGGCATTCAGTCGCTGAGCGATATTTCCGGTCGGCAGGATCTGGTCGATTTCCAGGATATGATCCTCGAGGGGGAACTCGGGCTTCAGAATATCAGCAGTCACTTATATGCGTCGCCGCTCTCTTCCGAGCAGGTTACGCTGCCGCGCTCGTGCACCTTTTTCGGGCAACGCTACATAATTGACAGCTGGGTGCTGAGCAAAATGACCTATGATGATATTCGCTGGAGCGGCACTCCGCCCTATCCGGCCGATGAACTGATGGATCCCAGCGCCCCGGTGCCACCACGAATCTTAGCGGATAAAGTCGTTCGAAGAATTCCCTCCGGGCTGGATGTCTCCTTTGCCGCGCTGGGGAATGATCACGTGGTGCCGATCATTACGAATCGTATTGACGGAGTCTACGAACCCGGAACCAATGGCCTCTATCATTTTACCGGCCGCGCGTTCCGCGATGGCGTCCCGTATCAGCATCATCTGGCCGCCTGCCGGAAGGTGGTCGATGGCATGGAAACCGATGCCTGGAAGGAAAATATATACAGCGGCTGGCTCTATGCCTTGCGGGCGCTTTCAGAGCCGATCGCCGATGAGCGCTATCCGGAAGCGATGCGCACCCGCGCCTGGGGTCTGAAGACCACCGAAACGCAACTGGCCTCCTGGACCCAGCTTCGGCACGACACCATTCTCTATGCCAAACAGTCCTATTCATCGGGGGACAGCTGCGAATATCCCTATGGCTTTGTTGAACCTCAAGTGACCTTTTATGAGCGCCTCGCGGAGGTGGCCGATTTTGCTGCAGACCGCATTGGGTCCATGTCAGTGACGGGGTCTTTTGCCATTGCGAGACAGGCATATGGACAAACGTGGTCCAGCACATATGATCGCGCGCACCTTCAGTCACGTGAGGTTGCCCATCTGCGCTCATTTGCCGAGACGATGGAGTTCCTGGCGGAAATGTCGAGGAAGGAACTGGCTCAGGAGCTGTTTGCGGACGAAGAAGAACAGTTCTTAGAGCAAGTTGTTTATCTGGCATGCGGAGTCATTGGCGGTTGGTATCCGCGTCTGATGTATAATCCGTACGGCGAGAGTATCGGTTTTTGGGAAGGCTTTGTAGATCCGTTGGTGGCCGATGTCCATACCGATCAGCCAAGTGACATGGTGGGCGATCCCGGAATGGTCCTGCATCAAGGTGTTGGCTATCCACAAATGATGATTATGGCGGTGGATAACGGGCCCGACCGCCGCGTGTATTGCGGCCCGGTTTTCAGCTACTATGAATTTGAAATGCCGAATGGGAAGCGAATGACCGACAGCGAATGGCGTAACCAGGATCCACCGTCCTCCCCGGAATGGACCCGGACCTTCCGCGTTAAGGAATAGGTTATTACACCTCCAAAATACGGAAAGAACTGAGCTGCCATCGCCTCGCTAAAAACGCGCCCGCCGGTTGTCTTCCAGGCAGACTCGCGTCCCGTCTGCTTTAATGATGTAACCAACAATATATGCCTGTTAGTAGTGATTAAAATTTAATCGTCTGATTAAAAATCAATTTAATCGTTTGACTAAATTAATCAAACGATTAAATTCGCTCGCATTATTCATTCAGTGAGGCGATTCAATGACGAATTCAGCAGGCGATAGCACAAAAGACAAAATAATCAATACAGCCGGTATTCTGGCGGCGGATATGGGGTTGGATAATGTGTCCACCCGTGCGATTGCCGACTATTCCGGCGAAAATATTGGAAGCATTCATTACCATTTCGGGGGAAAGAGCGGACTTTTCGAAGCGGTGGCGCTTACGGCTGTGCGCGGGTGCCGCGAGCAGGAATTTTATGGTTTGATTGACGATCTGAATGAATCATCCACTCTGGAACAACTATCGAATGTGGTTCGGGTGATGGTATCGGGTGCCATCACGGATCTGTTTTGCTCGGAGCGGCCTGCCTGGCACTCGCAGGTGATCTATCAACTGTTCCAACGGGATGATGCCTTATATGAGCTGTTCCGCGATCAGCTTATGAATCCCAAGATGGAGGCCATGGGAAAATTTCTTCGGCTGGTGGATCCCTCCATTTCCAACGAAGAGGTTGTCATCCATACAACAGCCATCCAAATGCCGATTTTTGCGCATGCAAACTACATGAAGGCGTTGCTTAAGCGATTGGAGATGGAGCGCTATTCGGAAGAATATTTGCAGAAATTAGAGAATGTATTGGTAAAGCAGACGCAGCTGTTGCTCGGGCTGCCACAGGATTAAAAACTCAGGGAAACTGAAAATGAAATTGAATAAAAAGTTAATTACCGGAATTTGCGGGGGTGTATTGGCGATTGCCGTGATTGTTTTAATCAGCGCGGCCGGTGCCCGGAAAAAAGAAGCGGCTAAACACGTTTCCGCCGCAAAGCTGGCGCAGAACAGTGCGCCGCGGTCAGTCCGTTTTGAAGAAGTCAAAGCGCAGCCGCGTAGTAAACCGCGCAGTTTTCCCGGCACGGTTAAAGCTTCCGAAGAATCGGCGCTGTCATTTCGTGTGGGCGGTCCGTTAACCGAAGTGAATGTGGTGTTGGGCGAGCCGGTGAAAAAGGGTGATTTGCTGATGCAGATCGATCCCCGCGATTATCAGGACCGGATCCAATCATTGGAAGCGCAGCTTGCCGGAGCACGCGCGCTGCAGGAAAATGCAAAGCAGGACTATAAACGGATTTCCGAGCTGTTCGAAGAAAAGGTGGTTCCTCAGTCCGACTACGACCGGGCAAAAAGCATGCTCGATTCCTCAACGGCGGCGGTTAAGGGATTGGATGTGCAGTTGCAGATGGCACGCCACGCCTTGGAAGATACCTCACTTCGTGCCCCTTACGATGGAACGGTAACGGAACAGATGGTTGAGAATCATGAGATGATTACATCCGGCGACGTGGTTTTGCAGTATCACAACATCCAGACTTTGGAACTGATCGTTAACATTCCTGAAAACGAAATTGCCGCCACGCCGCGAGGTTCAGATGTGAAAGTTCAGGTGAAATTCCCTTCCATTGCGAATGAAACTTTTGAGGCGGAATTAAAAGAGTGGAGCACACAGGCTGATCCGCTGACGCGTACCTATGAGGTGACTTTTGTGATGGAAGCACCTGAAAAATACTCGGTATTGCCGGGGATGACCGCAACCGTGATTTTCCCGGATAGTCGTAGTGAGCAGACCGTATTCACGGTGCCCGTTTCTGCTTTGGTGGCCGATGCTTCCGGTGGATCGTCAGTCTGGCTCTATAATAAAAATGGAGATACAGCAGAACTCCGTTCGGTGATGGTGGGGGAACTCAGCGGCACCTCGCGTGTGGTTATTTCCGAAGGGATATCCGAAGGCGATCTGGTGGTGGTTACAGGAAGTCGTCTGATTCATGGGGAACAGCCGCTGAAATCAGCCGCGATTCGCTAGCAGGGAGCTTAATAGAATGAATCCAGCAGCATTTGCTTTAAGAAAACGTACTGTGATGGTTGTGATGACCATCATGCTGATCGCCGCAGGCTTTTTGTCTTATCAAAAACTTGGACGGCTTGAAAATCCGGACTTCACCATTAAGACTGCGTTGGTGGTTACCCCGTATCCGGGAGCTTCTCCGGCCGAGGTGGAGGAGGAAGTTACGGACCCGGTTGAGGTGGCCATCCAGTCGATGAGTCAGCTGAAAGAGGTCTATTCCACGTCGATGGAAGGGGTGTCCATTGTCTACGTCGATATTCAGGATACCTACAAAAGTAAAGACCTTCCGCAGATCTGGGACGAGCTCCGCAAAAAGATCGGCGATATGCAGGGCGAGCTTCCCCCGGGGGCCGGACCGTCGATTGTGAACGATGACTTCGGCGATGTGTATGGGGTGTTCTTTGCGCTGACGGGTGAGGACTATTCGTATGCCGAGCTGAAGGCCTATGCTGAAGATTTGAAAACCGAACTGTTGCATTGTGAGGATGTGGCCAAAATCAGTTTTTGGGGATTGCAGCAGGAGGTCATATATGTGGAGTTCGAGCGGGCTCTGTTGACCGAGATGGGCATTTCTCCGGTGATGATTGCCGGAACACTTCAGACGCAGAATGCCGTTCAGTCGAGTGGGAAGGTGGAAGTGGGTGGCGATTATATACGAATCACACCCACCGGCGATTTCGAAAGCGAACAGGTGATTGCTGATCTTTACGTCGGTGCGGGGGACCAATTGGTGCGCCTCGGCGACATAGCGGAGATTAAGCGGGGATACTACGATCCAGCACGCAATAAAATGACCTTCAACGGAAAGCCAGCCATTGCACTGGGCATTTCCACCATTGCGGGTGGCAATGTGGTGACGATGGGGGAATCCGTAAAAGAAAAGCTGGCTGAGCTCAATGAGATTATGCCGGAAGGTATGGCGCTCGATTCCATTTATTATCAGAGTGAAATGGTCACAGAATCGGTTAACGGATTTGTGCTCAATCTGGTTGAAGCTGTGGTGATTGTAGTCGTGCTGTTGATGTTCTTTATGGGCTGGCAGAGCGGGCTGCTCATCGGTGCGGTGCTGTTGCTGAACATTTGCGGCACGTTGCTCGGGATGCATATCATGGATATCACCCTGCAGAAGATTTCGTTGGGGGCGTTGATTCTTGCGCTCGGCATGTTGGTGGATAATGCCATTGTGGTGGCCGATGGTATTCTCATTCGTGTGGAGCGCGGCGAGAGTCGGGAAGAGGCCGCGCAGGAAGTGGTGCACGACACTCAGTGGCCGCTACTCGGTGCCACTTTTATTTCCATTTTGGCCTTTACCGCAATCGGATTTGCCCCGGGTAATATCGGTGAGTTCTGCCGGTCTTTATTTAATGTCATGTTAATTTCACTGTCGTTCAGCTGGATTCTGGCTGTAACCATCACGCCGCTGTTTTGCGTATGGTTTCTTAAAATTCCGGATACGCACGGCGAAGATCCATACGACAAACCGATGTTTCGTCGCTACCGCAAGACCTTGCATCTGGCGGTCCATCATCGTGTAATCACCGTTGCCGTCACTGTGGTGCTGTTGTTCGCTGCGGCCGCTGGATTCAAAAAAGTGCCGCAGGCCTTTTTTCCGGGCTCTCCAACGCCCTACTTCTATGTGAACTACTGGCTGCCGGCCGGGGCGCACATCGATCGTACGGCCGAGGATCTTTCCAAAATTGATGAGTATATCCGCTCGCTCGACGGTGTGAAACAGACCAGTGCCTTTGCTGGCGAAGGAACGCTCCGTTTCATGTTGTCGTATAACTATGAGACGGCAGATCCGAGCTATGGCATGGTTTTGGTTGAAGCAGAAAATTATCACGATATCTCGGGTATGATTGAAGAGATCGATGTGTACCTGAAGGAAAATTATCTGGAAGCAGAACCCTATTGCAGCAAGATTCCAAACGGCCCGCCGCTCGCATTTTATGTGGAAGCCCGTTTCTTTGGACCGGACAAAGACGTGCTGGAAGATCTCGGTATGCAGGCGCTCGCCATCATGCAGGCCGAACCGACGGCCAAAGATGCGCGTCTGGACTGGCGACAGCAGGTGAAGGTGTTGCGTCCCGAGTTTTCCGAAACGCAGGCCCGTCGTGTCGGCGTAACCCGCTCCGATCTAGCCCAGTCGCTGGCCCTCAATTTTAATGGCACTGCGGCCGGTTTGTATCGGGAGAGAAATGAGCTGATCCCCATCATGTTCCGGCCGCCCGAAGCGGAGCGCACCAGTATCGATAACTTTAATAAGGTGCAGGTGTGGAGTTCGGTCAACCAAACCTTTATTCCGTTGGGGCAGGTTGTGACGGGACTGAAAAGCGAATGGGAATGGCCCTACATCATGCGCCGCGATCGTCGCAATTCCATTACAGCCCGTTGCAATCCGGTCTATGGTCTGCCCGACACCCTTCGTCTGAAGCTGGCTGAAAAGATTGATGAAATTGAGCTGCCGCCCGGGTATCGTTTCGAATGGGCCGGCGAGTTTAAGGAATCGGCCGAAGCCCAGGCCCCGTTGGCCGCCACCTTCCCGATCTGCCTGTTGGGCATGTTTGTGATTCTGATTTGGCTGTTCAATTCGGTACGTCGTCCGTTGATCATCTTTATGACCGTGCCGTTGTCGATCATCGGCGTCACAGCGGCGCTGCTGCTCACGGGGATGCCGTTCGGCTTTATGTCGATTCTCGGGTTCCTCGGACTCTCCGGCATGCTGATTAAAAATGCGGTAGTGTTGATTGATGAAATCGAATTGCAGCTGACGCGAGGCGTCGAACCCTACAAAGCGGTGCTCGACTCATCGGTCAGCCGTATGCGCCCCGTCATTATGGCGGCCGGCACCACGATTCTCGGCATGGCGCCGTTGCTTACCGATGCACTTTACTCGGGGATGGCAATAACGATTATGGGCGGCCTTTTTGCCGCCACCTTCCTCACGCTCATCATCGTTCCGGTTGTCTACACGCTCGTCTACCGCATCAAGGTCGATAAGACGCATCTCTAGGAGTTAAACATGAAAAATTTATTAATACTGGCCATCCTCGTTCCAATGATTGGAAGCGCGCAAACCAACGGGCTGACGCTGGCAGAGGTCCGCTCAAAGGTGCTCGAAGGAAATCCCTCCGTGCAGGAAGCCATTCAGCGAATTGCCGCGGCGGAGGCCGTGCTGAAACAGGCCCGCTCAAGCTACTTGCCGACCGTGACGCTTAGTGGAAACTATGGCCATGTTGATGTAAGCCAACATCCGGATTCCGATCCTATAACACGCGCATCCGATAGCTTTAAGCAGGGCTATGGCGGGCTGGAAGCATCTTGGCTGTTGTTTGATGGTTTTGCGCGGGAGGCTCGTTCTTTGGGCGCAAAGTATGGTGTGCAACAGCGCAGAGAATTGGCCGATGAAACCCGGCGGCTTCTCATTCAGGCCGCAACCATCTCGTTCCGGCAGGCGCAGCTGGCCCGCGAAAATATGGAGACGGCTGAGCAGGATTATAAATTCAACACCACACTGGAAGAAGATGCCCGGAAACGCTTCACCGCCGGTGTTGTGCCGGAGTCGGACGTGCAGAACTTTTCCATTCGGGCACTGCAGGCGGAGAGTTCTTTTCTGAGAGCCAAGCTCGACCTGAAAACGGCAGGCATTGTGCTGGCTGAGTTGATGGCGCTTCCGGAATCGGAGCTGCCGAAGGCCATGCAGCCGATTACCATTGCGTTTGAAAGCGTGCCAGCTGTGCCGGTGATGCAGGGCGAACTCCAATATGCCCTTGCACATCGACCGGACTATAAGGCGCTTAAATCCGGCCAGCTGGTACTGGCTCAGCAGGTTCGTGTAACCAAGGGGGCGTTGATGCCGCAGGTGGCATTGGTGGGGGATATCGGATACACAGAGCGGTCTGATTTCTCAGTCACAGCAGACCACGGCAACTACGATTCCTTTGTCGGCGTAGCGGCTTCGTGGGACCTCTTTACGGGGGGACGAAATGTGAATGCGATAAAAGAGGCCCAGGCCCAAATGCGTGCACTCGAACAGCAGGAAGAATCGCTCCGCCTTTCCATTCGCTCCACGCTGCAGCAACGGGTCGATGAAGCAGAAACCTCGAAGGCTATTTTCGAACGGCAGGAACAGATCTACAACCTCACGGCCAGCGTTCGCGACAGTGTGGAAAAATCGTATAAGGCGGGCGCGGAATCCATCACGCGTCTGAATGAGGCCCAGACCGATCTGACTCGTGCAAAGGTGGCGTACGCCACATCCTACATCGCCTATCAGCTCGTGCTCAATCAACTCGATATCGATACGGGGCGAGTTCTTTCCGGCCTGGAATAGGAGTTGTTTACGATGTCTAACCATAAAAAAATATTTTTTAAGGTCATCCGTAATCTGTTGTTCGGCACGTTGTGTGTGCTGATATCTACACTCGTGATCAAACATGATGCCGGAGCGGTGGTTAACGGAGCTAAATTTGGGGAGTCATCTGCAACAGAGACCGCGCAGCTTGTGTATCTTTTTCTAACCACCCTGTTGTTCGGATTGATTGCCGTTCGTTCAGAAGCGCGGCGTGCTATTGCCGCGTTGATGTCGGGCGGAGTGGCGGCGATGATGATTCGTGAGATGGATGGGTGGTTCGATTACATTTTCCATGGGGCGTGGTTTATTTTCGCGGTTATTGCTTTGATGATTTCTTTTTTTGTGGCCGCTCGGTTCCGGGATCATCTAGTGGACAATATAGGCGAGTTCATACTGTCGCCGGTCTTCGGTGCTTTCGTTGCGGCGTGTTTGGGTATTTTCGTGTTTTCCCGTCTGTTTGGAATGAGGATCTTATGGGAATCGTTCTTCGATGTGCACCATTTGGCACCGATGCAACGCTGGGTCAAAAATGCGGTGGAAGAGGGAAGTGAGCTATTCGGTTACACCCTGTTGTTCCTATCGTCATATAGCTTTTCAAAATACGTTAATCTGTTGGAATCGCACGAGCTCGTCAGCCCCTTTGAGGCCTTGGAAAAAAATTATACGCATCATTTAAATGATGCAGAGGCACATAGCTTGTGATCCGGTATTTTTCATTTGATCCAGTGGAATTACTTTTTTTGTTTGGTTTTAGAATTCATTTCTATTCAACCGAACCTGTGTAAGTTCTGTTGATCTGATTAACTTTATTCAACGAGTAGATAGAGGCTGAGGTGGTATGCATAAGCTAATTAAACAGGGGAATGTGCTGCTGGCGTTGCTATTTATCTTCATGTTCATCCTCGGTTTCATCTGGTCCATTGTTCCAATCTTTGGAAACACGCTTCCTCAGCATCTTGAAGTGAGCGCGGGTATTCCTTTTCACTGGGCGGCGCTGCTGATTTCCTTTTCATTGGGAGTGCTGATCGTTGCCGCCATGGCATTGATCGGATTAGTCCAGACCTCGGAAACCACCCCGAACGGATAAGCAGGCGGTACGCACCGTCGCCTGCCCCGTTGGCGGGGGTTTAGCCGCGAGAGAACACATGGGGTTTTCGTTGGGTAGGGCAGGGTTGTCCCAACCCGCCGAGCAGAGGAGCAGCTCTGTGGAAGCGGGCGATACGGAGTGTACCGCAGGCGGCCCGCCTGCCCCACGCGCAAAGCCACTCCACCGCGCTGCGAGGACAGTCGGGGAATTCAGCAAAATCATTTAATGCAAAATGTTGATATTCTCAATGCGCTCGGACGGCTCCTCATTTTGCATATAATTATTTTGTTTAAAACACACCGACCCCCGCGCCCTCGCAACCCGTGGTTCCAACCATTGGAAAAATCGATCGCTAAAAATTCTTAAAACGAGTTGCATACCTACCTGGAGGTATGTAAAACCGCGCGCATCATTCAGGAGGCTTTATGGCCAGACGAACCAAAGAAGAAGCGGCGCAGACCCGGGAGCAGATTCTCGAGGCGGCGCTGACGGTCTTTACGGAAAAGGGCTATTCCAAAGCGACGTTTGTTGACGTGGCTGCGGCGATCAGTTTGTCGAAGGGCGCGGTCTACTGGCACTTTAAAACCAAGCCGGATCTGCTCGCTGCCGTGATTGCCTATGGCGATGATAAGTTTTGTAATGCAGATGCCTATGGCATGGCCCCGTCCGTTCCCGCTCTCAGAGAAGCCGTCTGCGAGCTCGCCACAAATTATACGCAGGATCAAGCGGCCTGGAATTTTGAATTTTTCTGCAGTTTCCAGATAGAGTGGTCCACCGAACTCATGGCAGAGGTCCACGAAAAACTGACCGAGCTGCGCGGCGATCCCATGAAAAATTTTGAACAGCAACTCGTACACCTGCAGGAGATCGGTGCGCTCGATCGTGCGGCAGATGCCCGGATGCTGGCGCTGTGTTTTGGGTCAACGTGGGTCGGTTCGCTGCACATGGCGATGTATGGCCAATTTGATAAACAACAATTTATAGAGGTTCTGATGTCCGGTTTCGACCGGATCGTCAGCAGTCAGGCCATCCCGAAGATTTAATTAGGAGACAGGTATGTTAAAGCAGATCGGTATTATTGTTGGTTTAATTGTGGGACTCGTCCTTGGATTTTTAGCTCGCGGCTTACTGCCGTCTGCCCCGCCGGATATGGGGATGATGGGTATGGGCGGCGAAATGCCGCCGCCGGCCGTGAAAGCCGTGGAATTGCAGGAGGCACCGATTGATCTGCAAGTGGAATACATCGCCACCGTGGAGCCGGTGCAGCAGGTGATGGTGAAGGCTGAAGTTTCGGGCTATCTCGATGCGGTTCATTTTACGGAAGGTGCGATGGTGAAGGAGGGCGACCTGCTCTTCACGGTGGATCAAAAGCGTTATAAGGCAATGGTCGAAGCGCGCGAAGCCGATCTGGCCAGTTCCAAAGCAGAGCTGAACCGGGCCGAAAAATATCTCGAACGCATCAATAAAGCCGGCGAGGCTGGCAGTGTATCCAAGACCGATGTGGATCAGGCCGTCGCCATTCAGCTTCAGGCGACAGCGAACCTGAAACAGGCCGAGGCCAACCTCACGATGGCAAAGCTGGATCTGGGCTATTCAGAAATACGCTCCCCGATCAACGGGCGCATCGGCGCGGCCATGGTGACGAAAGGTAACTATGTTGATTCCGGTTCGGGTTCGCTGGCAGCCATTGTTCAAATGGATCCGGTCCGCGTGGTTTTCTCCCTGACCGATCGCGCTTATTTGAATCTGCGTGAAAAAGTGTTGAATGGTGAAGCTTCCGGTTTAGTGGCACATGCGCAGCTGCCGAACGGCACGATTCTTCCAGAGGTTGGAAAAAAAGATTTCGACGACAATATGATGGACTCCAAAACGGGCACGATGGCCGTACGCTATCTCTTCGATAATCCCGAAGGCATGCTCGTGGCCGGCGGCTATGTGACGGCCTTGCTTGGAAACCCCGATCGTCCGATGGGCATCCGTGTTCCGCAGCAGGCCATTCTGGTTGATCCGGACGGAACCTATGTGCTGACCGTCAGCGAAGAGGGCGATGTGGGCAAAGCTCCGGTTCGACTGGGCGATCCGATTGAAGATGATTTTATCGTGCTCGAAGGGCTGGAGTCCGGCACCCGCGTGGTGGTTGAAGGTGTGCAGAAAGTGCAACCGGGCGCGAAGGCCATGGTTACCCTTGTGGAGGCCTCGAAATGATTGCCCGCGTATTTATTAACCGCCCGCGCCTCGCGGGTGTAATTTCCATTGTGCTGATGCTGGCGGGGATTCTTTCGATCTCCTCGCTGCCGATCACGCAATATCCGCAGGTCACGCCGCCGCAGATTACGGTGCGGGCCATGTATCCCGGCGCCAGCGCGGAAGTGATGGCCGCCACCGTCGCCGGCCCGATCGAAGATGCCGTGAACGGTGTGCAGGACATGATCTATATGGGCTCGTCCTCCGACAACGCCGGCATGTATACGCTGACCGTCACCTTTGCCGTCGGAACCGATCCCGACATGGCGCAGGTCAAGGTGCAGAACCGGGTAGCTCAGGCCGAACCGCTGTTGCCGACGGAAGTCATGCAGCAGGGCGTGACCGTGGAAACGGAGTCGGCCGATATGCTCGGCTTCGTGGTGATCCGCTCGCCGGACGACACTCGCGATGCCCTTTTTCTGAGCGACTACGCCTATAAGATCATTCAGCCGTCGCTCGAACGTATTCGCGGGATCAGCCGGGCACAGGTCTGGGGGCCAAAATACAGCATGCGCGTCTGGCTGGATGCCGACCGGCTCTCTGCGCTGGGCATCAGTCCCGATGAAGTCACAGCGGCGATCCGCGGCCAGAATGTGCAGGCCTCCATCGGCTCCCTCGGCACGTCACCCGACGACGGAACCGGACGGATCACCTATACGCTGAAAACCGAAGGTCGCCTGAACGATCCCTCCGAATTCGAAAACATTGTCATTCGCACCGGCGGAAACGGCGCCGTGGTTTATCTGAAAGATGTCGGCACCGTGGAGAAGGGAGCGGACAGCTATCTCTTTGCTTCCAAATTCAACGGCAGCACGGCGGTCGCGATGGGCCTCACCCGTACGCCCGGTTCCAACGCGCTCGAAACCATGCAGCAGGTGCAGGACGAGCTGGATACCCTGCGCAAAGCGGCTCCCGAAGGGTTGGAGATTGTGCTGCCCTACGATGCCACCGACTTTGTTCGCACCAGCATCCGCGAAATCGTAACCACGCTCGGCCTCACGTTCCTGCTGGTGGTCATCGTTTGTTATGTCTTTCTGCAGGACTGGCGCGCCACGCTCATTCCGGCCATTACCATTCCGGTTTCGCTGTGTGCCACCTTCGCGGTGCTTGCTATTCTGGGCTATAGCATCAACACGCTCACCCTGTTCGGCCTCGTGCTCGCCATCGGGTTGGTGGTGGACGATGCCATTGTGGTGGTGGAACGCGTGCTCGAACTGATGGAAACCGAAGGGCTCGATCATAAAGCGGCCACCCTCAAAGCCATGGAACAGGTAAGCGGGGCCATCATCGCCACCACGCTCGTACTGCTTTCCATCTTTGTTCCGATCGGCTTCATGTCGGGCATCACCGGAAAGATCTATCAGCAGTTTGCCGTCGCAATTTCCGCCGCGGTGTTTTTCTCGACGGTCAGTGCTCTGACGCTTAGCCCGGCACTGTGTGCCACCATGCTGAATGTCATCAAACCGAAGAAACACGGACCGCTGCGCTGGTTTAATACCGGCCTTGGCAAGGTGCGCCGGTTTTATGTGGCCGGAAGCGTCGGTCTCTCGCGCCGCCTCATTCTTACTGCGTTCATTCTGTTGAGCGTTTTCGGAACCTCATATGTCATATTCAAAATGACGCCGGGCGCATTCCTGCCCGATGAAGACGCGGGCATCATTTTCGGGATGGCGCAGTTGCCGGAGGGCGCCACCCGCGCCCGCACCGAAGCGCTGCTTGATGAAGTGATTACCCCGATGCTCGAAGAAGAGGGCGTAAGCTACACCATTCAGGTAACCGGTTTCAGCATGATGGGCGGCTCCTCCGAAAACGTGGCGTTCTTCATGTTTGGCCTCGATAACTGGACCGAACGCATGGACCCCGCCCTGCACGTCACCGCGCTTCAGCAGAAACTGCAGGGGCAGCTCGCTGGCATACCCGGCGCACAGCTCAACCTGTTTGTGCCTCCGGCCATTATGGGGCTGGGCGTCAGCGGCGGTCTGGATATTAAACTGCAGTCCACCACCGAGGACGATCCGCAAAAGCTACAGGCCGTCATGAATAGTTTCCTGATGGAGCTGAATATGGCACCGGAAATCATGTTTGCCTTCAGCTCCTATTCAGCCAACACGCCGCACCTCTATCTGGAGATCGACCGCGTGAAGGCGTCGCTGATGCAGGTGGAAGTCGGTAGCATCTTCAGTGCGCTGCAGACTTACCTCGGCTCCATGTATGTGAACGACGTTAACTTCGACGGACAGGTGAACCAAGCCATCATTCAGGCCGACTGGGAATTCCGCGAAAATATCGATGCGCTGGACAAGATTCACGTCAAGAGCCTCAACGGCGATATGGTCCCGCTGGGCAGTCTGGTAAAAATCCGGACCACACTCGCGCCTCGTGTGGTCGAACGCTACAACAAGTTTTTCTCGGCCGGGATCAATGCCTTTGCCCTGCCGTGGATCAGCAGCGGTGTTGCGATGGATAAGGTTTCGAAAATCGCCGAGGAAACGTTGCCCGAAGGCTACACCTTCGAATGGTCAAACCTGAGTTACCAGGAAGCGCGCGCCTCCGGCAGTACAAATGTGCTGCTGCTCATGGCGGTGATCTTTGGTTACCTGTTCCTTGTGGCTCAGTACGAAAGCTGGACCACGCCGCTGCCGGTGATCCTCTCCACGGTGGTTGCCGTGTGCGGCGCGTTGCTCGGCCTGTTTGTGCTGCATATGCCGCTGAGTATCTATGCCCAGCTCGGGCTGATTCTACTCATCGGTCTCGCCAGTAAAAACGCCATTCTGATTGTCGAGTTTTCCAAGACCCGCCGGGAAGAGGGGCTGTCCATTATTGAGGCCGCGGCCGACGGGGCCGGACAGCGTTTCCGCGCCGTGCTCATGACCGCCTTCACCTTCATTCTCGGTGTGCTGCCGATGATGTTTGCCGACGGAGCCGGCTCAGCGAGTCGCCGTGCCATCGGCATCACCGTATTCTATGGAATGCTCGCCGCCACGCTCGGCGGTATTATGCTGGTTCCCGCGCTCTATGTCCTTTTCCAGACCATCCGTGAAAAAACGCACGACCTGGTGAAAGGGAAGAAGGGATAGGGCGCTTTCGATGAAAACGCCGCCTGCGGATTATTTCAGCCACAAAAGAACGCAGAGAAAACAAAGACCGATGCTATGTGATCTTTGCGTTCTCTCGTGGCAATACAAAAAAAGAGTGTGAGAGATATGTTGATTGAAGCCTGTCCGTGCGGAAGCGGAATCGACTATGCCGATTGCTGCTGCCCGGTAATTTCGGGTACGGTACAAGCGCGCACTGCTGAACAGCTGATGCGGTCGCGCTACTCCGCCTATGTGAAGCACGATGTCGACTATCTCGTCAGCACCACCCACCCTGATTCCCGCACGCCGGGCCTCGCCGATTCTATTGCGTCATGGATGGGGCAGGTTCAATGGGTGCGGCTGCACGTCCTCAAGGCCGACCGCGACCGCGTCGAATTCATGGCCGAATATATTTCGAATGGAAAACCCGCCCAACACCACGAACACTCCCTCTTCAAAAAGCATAAAGGCGAGTGGTTTTATGTTGGGGAGGTGTGATGCTCTGGATGAGTTTCTGAGGATTGGAGTAAATCTCACCATGATCTCAAGTGAATTTATCAGGCATTATACTCTGTAAGTTTCTCTCACTGGATCCTCCTATTTTTTATACAACGCTAGTCCTGCTTTTGCACATGAATACAAATACCAAATAGTCGTAAAAATGAGTGATAGAACAGTAATGATCATTGAAAGATTTAATGTCCCAGATTTAAGAAGCATGATTGAGCAAAATATGAAAATTCCAACTTGGAATAACTGAAAAGATAGAGCGTCTTTGGTTGTTTTGCCTTCAGCAACTTCTTTGCAGATGGAGGTCACCGCAAAACATCGCCATGTCAATACTGCCCAGATTGATCCGTAAAATATTATGGGTCCAATTATATCCATTATTTATGATTCCAGAACGCTGTGCAGAATTGAATGTTAATCGTTAAAAAGGACATCTGTATATCCCATTAAACCGCCTGCACGGTCTATATTTTATTTCGGCGAAGATAAGGTGATATAGAGATTAGTTCTCCGTGCGGAGCGTGGAAAACGAAGGGATATGGCGCAGACATTCCTGTCTGCGCTCCTGAGGTGCCGGACGGGCAGACAGGAAATGTATTACGGTCGGCACTCCGCAATTCTCATCTCTTTTGACTTCGGTTTCCAATGGTTGGAAGCCTGGGCCGCAGGTACTTGCCCTGAGTTCCGGATGTGCCGGGCCTGCCTCTGATTATTTATTCTTCAATGGTTATATTCTTAAATACGAACTTGAGGGTGTTGGCTTCTCTTCCGCGGCTCTCGGTAAGCGGGGCTTTAATGCTGCGCATCCAGTTGCGACACGCTTCCTCATTCATCGGTTCGTCGGGTGCTTTAAAAATAACTGTCGTCACCGTTGAGCCAGGGTCAACCGTGAAGGTGCCTTTGAATCCATCTGTTGCATTCAGGAAATCTCTGACGTAATTCGCTTCATTGAGATCGATGGTGGAAATAATCCCCGGCTGCTCTGTTTTCTTATCGCTCAGGTTTGTGCAACCACTGAGGAGGGCAACGGTGAGGAGGGGGAGTATGATGGATTTCATAGGGGTCCTTTTTATGAGTCTGATATTTAAAGCAGCAAGTTGTTCGTTTGTTAACGAAGGAGACGTTACCTAAATCACGATAAGAGATCAAAATCCTTGTTATGAAATAGTCGCTCCGATCCGGAAGCAAATTTTCCGACGAGGGTGTGTAGGATCGTTTCACCTCGCGGAGCGTGGAAAACGAAGGGATATGGCGCAGACATTCCTGTCTGCGCTCCTGAGGTGCCGGACGAGCAGACTGGAAAGTCTGCCCCACTGTATTACGGTCGGCACTCCGCAATTCTCACCATTTCCAATGTTTGGAAGCCGGTTCAACGGGACTCATGGGCGGGACGCCCATGCTACGAAAAGCAGAACGGGCATCCTACCCGTTTGCCGGTCGACAGAACGCCACCTCGATTGCCGCCTGAGATGAGGTATTGCCTGTCCGGCTTTTCAGCGGGGAAGCCGGACCCACGGGCGGTCGCCCTGAGTTCCGGCTATACTGCTTTTTCCAATCCCTGGAACAAAATTGGACCTCCATTATTTGTTCTGCCCGCATTATTATGTGACACTCTCCGGCATGAAAAACGGGATTTCCTTGATCTATGTCTGAAATCATTGCTCATCGCGGTGCATCGTTTGATGCGCCGGAAAATACGCTGGAATCCTTTCAATTGGGATTAGAGCAGGGGGCTGATGCCATTGAATGCGATGTCCGGCTTTCGCGCGATGGCGAGCTGGTGGTGATTCATGATCCGACGGTTGAACGGGTTGCGAAGGTGACGCGGGCCGTGGCGGACCTGTCGGTCGCGGAGCTCCAGGCATTGGAAGTTGGCGGTTGGAAAGCGGCGAAGTGGAATGGAGCTCGTATTCCTACCTTGCCAGCGGTGCTTGATTTGGTGCCGGCCGGCCGCCGGATTTTCATTGAAGTGAAGGTCGGGCAGGCCGCTCTGCCGCGGCTCAAAGAACTTTTGGCGGAGACTGCATTGTCTCGCTCTCAGATCGTGATGATGGAATTTGATCTGGAGACGGTGATCGCGATGCGGAGCCTATTTCCTGATATCGAGGTGCTTTGGCTGAATGATTTTCCCCGGGTGAGTCCGCCGTGGAAAAAGCGCCGGGCGCTTCAGGATAATATTAAAACCGCGAAGCGGCATGGGTTCGATGGCATCAATGTTCAGAATATTGCGCCGTTAGATGCGGAGGCCATCGCCGAATGCGGTGCACAGGGGTTGCTCTGTTATTGCTGGACGGTGGACCAACCGGGCCGAGCGGCGCGTTTATTGAAGGGCGGAATCGGCGGTATTGCTACGAATCGCCCCGGCTGGATGCGAGAACAGCTGGGGGGGCTGGTCTCGTGAAGAAAATGATTGTCGCGATTCATGGGTTAGGAAATAAGCCGCCGGTGGATGTGCTGAGGGAGGGTTGGCTGCAGGCCATTCGTGAAGGGTTTAAACGTATTGGGGTTTCGCACGCTGACATTCCTTTTGAAATGGTTTACTGGGCCGATATTTCCTATCGCGAACCGTTGAACCCAGACGAGAAAGATCCCGAAGCCTTACTTTTTCTCAAAGCGCCTTACCTCCCGAGCACCGTCCTGCCGGCTATCAAACCGCAACGCACCAAAATGGCGATCCTGCAGTTTATTGAAAGGAATCTGGACCGGCTGTTTCTTCGAAAAAATCTGGCTGAAACCTTTCCCGCTATGAGCGTCAAAATGATGGAACATTATTTTGCGGATCTGGATACCTATTACACCGATGAGTGCCGTTCATTGAAAAACGAAGACTGTTCCGTGAGATATGCGACTCATGAGCGTCTGCGCGAAGTGCTTGCGCGGTATGCCGGGTACGAAATTTTGCTGCTGACGCATTCCATGGGATCGATCATTGCATTCGATACGCTATCCAATCCGGACAATGGGTCTGAGGTCAATACTCTGGTCACGATGGGGTCTCCGCTCGGGCTGCCGCCGATTGTTGCCCGTAATTTTCAGTTTCAGCAGGAGCTGTTTCCGGGACTGAGGAAACCCCGGACACCGGCTGCCGTTTGGCCGCATTGGTATAACCTTTCGGATCTGCGCGACAAAGTGGCGCTGGATCATACGCTCCGGGATGATTATGCTGCCAATGCACGCGGGGTCCGGGCCTTGGATCTGCAGGTGGTGAATGACTATCAAGTCGGCGACGAACCTAATCCTCATAAAAGCTATGGCTACCTCCGGGCGCCGGAAACCGCAGAGATTATCGACACCTTTCTCGCCAGCCGCCGCGACCATTCCTTTAAGCGGGCCTGCCGCTTTATCTCGAGCAACCTGCTCACGATCCCGCGCCGGTTGCGGAATAAGGCGCACTGATAGGCCGGTTGTTTTCCAATCATTGGATTGTTTGGAACAGGTTCAATCGTATTTCCGGTGAACACTTCGCTTGTGCCCGCTGTCGTATGCTCTATGAAAAAAACAAAGGTTATCGTTCCGTGGGATCAGGGGTTGCATGTACGCCCGGCGGCAAAGGTCATTAATGTTGCAAGCGGTTTCCGCTCAACCATTCAACTGAAGGCTCACGGGAAAGTGGCTGATGCGAGAAGCATCATTAATATCCTCCTTCTTTGTGCGACGCTGGGCACGCTCCTTGAAGTTGAAATTAACGGTGATGACGAGGCCGCAGCCGCGATTGCGATCGAGCGCCTGTTCGAAATGGATCCTGAGCCGCAGAGTTCCAATGGATAGTTTTTACAGTTCGGGTAGCGTTGCTGGCCGTGGATGCATCATACGCCGTTATCCCATCCATGAATTGAGGAGCTCTACATGAAAAAATTTCATCTGGCTATTTCGACGAACCGGATGGAGGAAACGATCCGCGATTACAGCGCACGACTCGGTGCAAAGCCCTGCTCGATGGTAGAAGGGGAGTATGCGCTTTGGCGGACCGATGCGTTGAACGTTTCCATTCGGCAGGACCCTACGTGCAAACCCGGCGCGCTGCGCCATCTTGGCTGGGAAGACGACACTGCTGAAGGCTTCACACAGGATGCCGATGTGAACGGCATTACCTGGGAGCGTTTTCGTGCGGAAGATCAGGCCGATGAAATTAATCATCTCTGGTCCCAGGCTAAATACAATCCGGCTTAGATTGATTTCGGTCCGGAAGACAGATTTCCGAATGGCTCCCGCGCGCCGCTGTTCCGGCAACCAGGGTTCGATGGCCGACAAAAAGAAGAGAACCGAAAGTGAATTGCAGGGGCACGATTCCGAAAGTGATTAAAATTCGAATAGATTTAGACCCCGAAAAACATCGAATGCGGATCAAAAACGAATATAGCGCGGCTAAAAATCCGCAAGAGAGCTCATAATTTATCAATCTCCTGTCTTCAGTTGTCTCGTAGATCCATTTTTCATTTCCTGATCGAATTTTTTCAGCGCCTTTTGACGTTTATGCTCTTTATTAAACTGTCAGATATTTTTCTCGGCGTGGATAGTTGGTTTTTTAATTTTGAATAGCGATCTTGTGTTTTATTACGTCGTGTAATGTCTTTTGCTTGGTTATCTCCGACGGTGGTAAAACATATAATGGCATTATCTAATCATAAAAATCCTTTTTCGGCTTACTGTCGTCATCTTACTGTCGCCTGTTCTTCATCACCTCTTTTTCATGTTTTTCTCATATTTATTCATTCACTAATGTTGACATCAACTTCTCCAGACATAAAATGGATGTATATTAATCAGGTGAATTATTATGACGAATATTGGAAGGCGATTATCCGAATACATTGAAGATTTACCCGAGCATCTGAAGAAAGATGTTGAAAAAAACTTTGGGCGAGATGAGCTCGCCGCAAAGATATGTAAAGTGCTGGACGAGCGCTTGGACGACGTCGGAACCATCGATGAGATCCTGATTGCATTAGTGAAGTTTGAGCAGGTTGGTGCTGAGCTGAAATCCAGACGGTATCTATTGAACAAGCTGTATCGAATGTCTGAAACCGAAAGAATTCTCGAGCCCTACATCGATGCGGATGGAAACCGGAAAAAAGGTACCTATCGGCTCCCTAAAATACGGCAGGAATCCCAGCCGGAAACGCCACGGCAACGCGAACAATCGATTCCGGATAATTCAGGGTATAAGCAGTCGGCGCTTCACTGGAAAATGCAGCCGCTTGACAAGTGCAGTAACTGACGATCCACATAGTGGCCCATTTCGTTTTGCCGCCTGTGCATATCTTCGTTCCTTTCGGGAATTCCGGACTCAACCTGGAGTTGAATAGCCACCTGTGGTCGTACAGTTTCTTTTTTTCGTATTAACCCCCAACCCCACCAAACCGCCCGAATGAGCCTGGAAGCCCTTCATAATTTGTTACTAAGCCAGCCATTGATTGTGCTGTTTGCTCTAATCGCCACGGGCTTGCTGCTTGGCCAGGTCAAAGTGAAAGGCATCAGCCTCGGCAGTTCAGGCGTCCTGTTCACGGCTTTGCTTGCCGGGCACCTCGGCTATTCCCTTCCGGCCGGCGTCGGCACACTCGGCCTCGTTTTATTTGTTTACTGCGTGGGCATCGGCGCGGGGGATCGCTTCTTTGCCTCTCTCGCCCGCGAAGGCACATCGCTGGCCAAGTTGGCTGTACTGATTGTAGCACTTGGTGCGGCTATGACCTGGATCGGAGCTAAACTGCTTGGCATTCCAACCGGTCTGGCCACCGGTATTTTTGCAGGTTCGCTCACGAGCACTCCGGCACTGGCTGCTGCCACAGAAGGTATGACGCTTGCCGCCACAGGAGGCGCGGATTCGGTGAGTATCGGCTATGGTATCGCCTATCCCTTTGGTGTTATCGGCGTGGTTCTTTTTGTGCAGGTGCTGCCGCGCGTTCTGAAACTTGATCTGGATGCGATTGATGTTAAGACCGATCCCAAGTGCGGCAACCGGGTGGAAAATGTTTTAGTGGAAGTCACCAATCCCAATCTGTACGGCCAGCGAATTTCAGAGTCCGGGGTCACGAACTTTAATGCGATTCAGATTTGCCGAATCTATTCCGGCAGCAGTCTGGTGCCGCTGAAATACGACGATACCTTTGCAGAAGGTCAGATTCTATTGCTGGTCGGCCGCCGTTGCGAAATGAACATCGCCATCGACCTCATCGGAAAACGGTCCGATGCAAAACTCCATGAAGATGTGGAAAACGAGCGGCGGAACCTGATTGTAACCTCAACCGCCTTTGCCGGACAAACCCTTGGCGATATGGCCCCGCTTCGAAATTACGGTGTCGTTGTTACCAGTATCACCCGTCTCGGTCTGACGTTTGTGCCGAATGCTCAAACCGTGATTGAACGGCATGACCATTTCACCTGCGTGGGGCGTAGCGACGATCTTAAAAAATTTGCAGCGGCGGTGGGCCACCGCAGCAGCGTCATCGATACGACCTGTTTACTTTCACTATCCGTCGGTCTCACGTTCGGCATCATTCTCGGCATGCTTCCGTTCGGTCTGCCGGGCGGCACACCCATCACGCTCGGACTTGCAGGCGGACCGCTCTTTGTGGCGCTCATCCTCGGCCACTTTGGCAAGATCGGTCCGATTGTCGGCTTCATTCCTCGCCATACGCGCATGCTGTTGCAGGAACTCGGTCTGGTCTTCTTTCTGGCCAACGCCGGTGTACGCGGCGGTGGTGCGTTAGTGAGCACCCTGCAGGAACACGGCTTCATGCTCTTCGGGCTTGGCATCTGCGTTTCCATTCTTCCGCTGGTCGTCGCCTGGCCGATTGCCACGAAACATTTCAAGATGAATCCGTTGCAGGCGCTCGGCGGAATTTGCGGCGGTATGACCTCCACGCCAGCACTCGGAGCCATCACCGCCAAGACCGATTCCCAGACCCCGGTCATCAGCTATGTTTCCGCCTATCCCGTGGCGCTGATCTTCATGATCATTATTTCCAAACTGCTGATCCGCCTGATCGGATGATCCTTCGCGAAACCCATTTGGTGCCCGACGGCATCAGCCAACAGCGGCTGTCCGACTATGCCCGAACGATTTTCGAACCGCTGCTGTCGCGTAAGGGGATTTCAAAAGCGATCAAGCGCGGCGAATTCCGGATCAACGGGCAGGTGGCTCATAGCGGCGACTGGATCGAATCGGGCCAGACCATTGAACTGATGGATCTGCAAGAGCGCCCGCCGAAAACGTATCTGCTTCTTCTCGACGTGGTCTTCGAAGATGAATTCCTTGCGGTGATCAAAAAACCACCCGGCATTGAAGTCAGCGGCAATAAATTCAAGACGGTGGAAAATGCGCTTTCGGGCAGTCTGACTCCTTCGACGCAATCCGATGCCTTGGCCTGGCCGCGGCCCGTGCACCGGCTGGACTATTCCACCAGTGGTTTGCTGCTGGTAGCCAAGACGGCGGGCGCGCAGCGCCTGCTCGGCCAGGCCTTCGAGGAACGGCGGGTGCATAAACGCTATTGCGCGGTCGTGATGGGAAATGTTCCAAGGTCTGGAACGGTGGAAACTCCGATTGCCGATCTGCCCGCCCGCAGTGAATATGAACCGGTGCAAACGGTCCCTTCACTGCGCAGCGGTCATGTGACGCTGGTGAACCTTTTTCCAACCACTGGAAGAACGCATCAGCTCCGCATTCACATGGCATCCATCGGCCATCCGATCGTCGGCGATTCGAAATATGGGGAAGAGGGCAATACGCTGAAAGGCAAGGGGCTGTTTCTAGCGGCCATCGAGCTGCGTTTCCCGCACCCCGCCACGCAGGAGGAAATAAACATCTCCATCGATGCCCCGCCCAAGTTCGCTACCCTGCTCGAACGCGAGCAGGCGCGTTGGGAAAAGTTTAACGATCAGGGTGCTGATTCTGTGTAGCATGGGGGTCCCGCCCATGTTTCAACGAAGCCAAAGCGCCACCCGCAGCAAACATCGCATCGACCTTCGCCGTAACTTGCGGGTTTTCGATCAGCGGCGGGGCGTGGTGTGGTTTGAGGCGGGCATCGATGATGAGCGGGCCGGTGCAGCCCCAGTGCTTGAATTTGGTTTCGGCGCCGACTCCGTAGATATCGCGGGCCGGATTAGAACGCGTAAAGGTGACCCATAGAAAATTATTAAAATCGGCCGCAAGGAATTCAGGCTCATCGCAAAGCACGATCAGCGGGAATTGGTCGACTGCAACGTGTCCTTCCAGTTCGATCGCCAGCGTCTCGGGTTCAAAAGTAGAGGCGATTGCAAGAATGCCCGGCGCCACGACGGCGCAGTCAACATCGGGTTGCGCGGTTTCCAATGTTCGGAACGGTTCGCCGCTTGCCGCAAAGACCACTTTGGAGCCGTGGTTGAGGGCATCGCCGGAATAGTCGAGCGTATCGATGCTGGTTTCGGTCTGAAAATGCAGGTCTCGCTCCCATTTTATTCGAGAAAGCAAATGGGTGAAATAGGCGGGAATATCGTGAATATCCAGTTCGGGATTATCGGATTCGTTGACAATAAACAGATATTTGGCCAGCGACAGCTGGCCTTTGCCGAGCACGGCATTGGAAATCGTGAGCAGCTCGGAGGGGCGGATGGTTTTTACGTAGGGCGTATAGCGCTCCTGCCCGATGGTCAGCAATAGCGGATGTACCCCGGCAGCATCGACTGCATTCACGGCTTTCAGTCCGGGGATTTCGGTTGGAATCACGACGCCGGTCATGTCGTGAATCACTTCGCCGAAAGTGGTGTCTTCCTGCGGCGGGCGGCCGACTACGGTGAAGGGCCAGATGGCATCTTTGCGGTGGAAAACTTCTTCGACTTCCAGACATGGGAAAAGATGGTCGAGGCTGTAGTAGCCTAAATGGTCGCCGAACGGGCCTTCGCGTTTCAGCTCTTCATTGATGGTGCCGATGATGCAGAAGTCGGCGTCGGCTGAAACGGTCCAGTCTTTATAGTGCGCGTAGCGGAAACGTCGACCGGCCAGCAGTCCGGCAAAAGCGACTTCGGGCATGCCTTCGGGTAGCGGCATGACGGCCGAAAAGCTCATGGCCGGCGGACCGCCGATAAAGATGGCAACGCGGAAGGGTTTGTTCTGATCGTTGTGCAGTTTCTGGTGGACGCCGATGCCGCGGTGAATCTGATAGTGCAGTCCGACCTCTTTGTCTTTTTCAAATTCGTTGCCGCTGATCTGAATTCGGTACATGCCGAGATTGCTCTTGAGCGGTTTGCCTTGATGATCCGGATGCTCGCTGTAAACCTGCGGCAGGGTGATGAAGGGACCGCCGTCATTCGGCCAGCTTACGATTGGCGGCAGATCGCTCAGTTTCGCTCGGCATTCAAAAACCGGAGCCGAACTCTTGTTTACTTTTTTTGGCAGCGCATGGAGGGCCGACAGCCCGGCCTTGAACGCTTTGCCGGGATTTTTCATGAGCTTTGCTGGATCGGCTTTGGCGGCGACGAGCGCGGCCACTTGATCGTAGGTGTCTTTAAAAATGAGCCGGGCCCGTTCGGGGGTGCCGAACAGGTTGGAGGCGCAGGGAAATTTGCAGCCCTTCACATTTTCAAACAGCAGAGCCGGTCCGCCGGCCTTATAGACCCGCCGCTGAATTTCCGCCATTTCAAGATGGGGGTCCACTTCTTCGGTTATCCGCAGAAGTTGCCCGTGTTTTTCCAATGCCTGGATGCATTCGCTGGTGCTTTGATATCCCATAGACCTATCTTCCGCGAGACGGTGCGCGTAGCGCAAGTGGTTTTCTTAGCATTTGTGGGGCGTTTATTCTTCGGTTATAAACTTTATTAATGCTTCGTCTCGATAGTGCAGGATCTTCGTGTCGGTTTGTAACCCGTTATGCCGGGTGTTCACCTTGATCTGAACCCATTTTCCGTCCGATGAAAGATAGAGTTTTTGATTCTTTTCCGGAGCAAAAGTGGAGTGCATGTGCCCGTCAATTCCGTCAACAACCGTGACAGAAAGAACTTCAATATGACTGAATATGCCTGCTTTTTCAGGGCTGCGTGAACACCCGAATGAAAAAGCAGCAACGATGACGATCAGTATCTGTTTCATGTGTTTATTCCCCTTGCGCTTTTTTTAGTTCTTCGTTCACATCCTTCAGGATGTGACGGGCGGTTGTTCCAGGCTGCACGTAAGTGCTCAACCCCTTCGGTATTGCACATAAGGAGGGAGCACTGCTCCTTGGGATATCACCAAGGAGCGAAGTGAACTCCGGCCTGTTTTCCAGGCTATGCCAGCGCGGCGTTTACAATTTCGCGCGCTTCGGACTGGATCTGTTTGAGGTGATCCTCACCTTTAAAGCTTTCGGCGTAGATTTTGTAGACGTCTTCGGTGCCGGACGGGCGGGCGGCGAACCAGCCGTTTTCGGTGCAGACTTTCAGTCCGCCGATGGCCGCGCCGTTGGCGGGGGCATGGGTCAGCTTGGCGGTGATCGGTTCGCCGGCGAGGGTTTCGGCGGTGACCTGTTCCGGGGAGAGGGCGGCCAGTTTGGCTTTTTCTTCGCGGTTGGCCGGGGCATCGACGCGGGCATAAACCGGTGCGCCGAATTTGGCGGTCAGCTCGGCGTAGTGCTCGCCCGGATCTTTTCCGGTGACGGCCAGGATTTCGCAGGCCAGCAGGCAGAGAATGATGCCGTCTTTATCGGTGCTCCAAACGGTGCCGTCTTTGCGGAGGAACGAGGCGCCGGCGGATTCTTCGCCGCCGAAGCCGTAGGAGCCGTCAACGAGGCCGTTCACAAACCACTTGAATCCAACGGGCACTTCCTGGAGGTCGCGGCCGAGGTCGGCGGCGACGCGGTCGATCATGGAAGAGGAGACGAGGGTTTTTCCCACAGCGGCATTCGGGTTCCAACCGGTGCGGTTGGAATAGAGATAGTTGATAGCAACCGCGAGATAGTGGTTCGGGTTGAGCAGTCCGGCGGATTTAGTGACGATGCCGTGGCGGTCGTAGTCCGGGTCATTTCCGAAGGCGATATCGAAGTCATCTTTCAGAGCAACGAGGCTGGCCATGGCGTAGGGGGAAGAGCAGTCCATGCGGACCTTTCCATCGCCATCAACGGTCATGAAGCTGAAGGTGTAGTCGACGGTGTTATTGCGGATGGTGAGGTCCAGCCCATACATGTCGGCAATCGGCTTCCAGTAGCGCAGGCCGGAACCGCCCATGGCATCGGCGCAGATTTTCAGGCCGGCCTTTTTGATGGCTTCCATATCGACGACATTTCCAAGGTCTGAAATATACGGGGTGATGAAGTCGTAGGCAACGGTGGTGTCGGCGGCGAGGGCATCGGGATAGTAGAGGCTTTCGACATCGATATTACCTGCGGCCATCAGCTCGTTGGCGCGGTCGGCAATCCAGCCGGTGGCGTCGGTGTCAGCCGGCCCGCCGTTGGGCGGATTGTATTTGAAGCCGCCGTTGTCGGGCGGATTGTGCGAAGGGGTGATGACGACGCCGTCGGCGAGGCCTTCGCTACGGTCTTTGTTATACGCCAGAATCGCGTGGGAAATGACGGGCGTCGGGGTGTAGCCGCCATCCTGATCAATCATCACGGTGACGCCGTTGGCAGCGAAAACCTGCAGGGCCGTTTTTTCGGCGGGGATGGAGAGGGCGTGGGTGTCTTTGCCCATAAAGAGCGGGCCGGTGGTTCCCTGCGCCGCGCGGTATTCACAGATCGCCTGGGCAATCGCCATGATGTGGTCTTCCGTAAAACTCTTCTTCAGCGAAGAGCCGCGGTGGCCGGAGGTGCCGAAGGCAACCTTT
Source organism: Pontiellaceae bacterium B1224 (assembly GCA_029432815.1). Lineage (GTDB taxonomy): Bacteria > Verrucomicrobiota > Kiritimatiellia > Kiritimatiellales > Pontiellaceae > Pontiella. The sequence continues at coordinate 130,072 of JAROBA010000007.1, forward strand.
TCATCCGGGTTGGTAGCGTCCGGTTGCGTTTCGTAGTAAAGGCTGATGAGCTCAGCGACATCGGTCAGATCTTCTTTTGCAACAGGTTTTCCAGCGTTTGGATGAATGGCCATAAGTTTTCTCCGTGAAACTGCGTTAGTCTTAAATGTAGCCTACTCATTAACAAAGGGGGGGCTACAAGCTCAATGCAATAACGTGAAAAGAGCCCGCAATCGTACTGATTGCAGATGGATTAATGAATCTTTGGATGGACCGGAAGACTGAAAACAGGTCGTGGACAAAAATTTTAACCCATGCCATCCAAGTGGTGAGATCTTCCAGCAACCCAAGTCGTAAGGCTATGGAACGAGTAGAAGCGGATCGGTCAGTATCGGATATCAGTTGCGATCCCTTTCTGTTTAAAAACTTTGCGCTGAACGAATTTTAAGAGTCCGTGGTTTCGGAGGGGTTCGTGATGTCGGTTTATAACCATCTGACGTTTTCATGCCGTTTAGCATGCAGCTTAATAAACCCGCAAAACTTTTGCAGCTCTAATGAGCGCCATTTGAACTGAATGCGCAGGTATTTGGTGATGTTTTTATCATTACAGAGAAACTCCAGAAATTCAGCTTTCTGCTGGCAGATATCGATTAAATTCTGGCAACTTTCCTGAAAGCGCTTTTTCAGCTTTTCACCGGCCGTGCCTCTATTGCCTTTGCTGTAGCTTTTGCCTAAATCACTGATCATTCCGTTGTATTCTTTTACCCACGCATCAAATTCCATACCGACTGGCTCTGTAAGCTCAATCTCTTCTTTGGGTCTATCTATCCAATCCTGGGCAACGCTGTAGACTGCCGTTCTGAATTCATCGATTTCGCGCAGGTTTTTGCCGTAGGTTCTATTGTAGGCGGACCATCTCGCGGCGTACCAGTCCGCATCATCGAGCTTATAAGCAAAGAGCCGGGGCGTACCGACCCAGTCCCGGTCATCGGCTTTATAGTAAACCAGATGGTTCACCACCCCGCGGGCGCTCTGCGTGACATCAAGCAGGGGGCCTCCACTGCAGCTCTTTTTATAAGCTGCATTGATCTCAACCATGTCTGTGCTGGATCCGGTAATGACACCTCCGTGGCTGTTAATGGCCGTTTTCTCGTAATCCAGCACCGAGATCACTTCATCGGGAACGATGTTATAATTCAGTTTTATCGCATTTTCATCTGTCACCATAAAACGGACCAGATCGCGGGTGGCGGAGAGTTCAATGCTTTTCGGGGCGATGACTTTGTCTTCCAGATTTTTAAAGGAGAGTTTGTTGTGACCGGAGATCACGCTGGCATTCGTGAAAACATATTGTTGTCCATCCTGTTCGCCGATGAAGCCGATGCCGATAAGTTTATCGCCGTAGATTCTGACCAACGAACTTTTCAGTCCACCTAGGTTGGTCATGAATTCTTCCTGCGCGGCAGCCTTACCTGTTGCTAAAACGGTTGCGATAAAACCGGTGCTGATCCCCAAATGTTTCCTGCGTGACATTCGAATTCGATTCATGATCTTTCCTCCTGAGATTCAGTTGGTGCTGATAAAATACACCAATACCTCCATATGTGTACAATGCGAGAACACAGAGTCCAAGAAATATCCGAGAATGATGGGAGGGTTTTCCAATCGTTGGAATGCGGTTATAATTTTGACCGGGAATAATAGTGGTAGCCCGGAATGGTCGTGCTACCGTTCTTCCAATCCTTGGAAAGACAACAACAGGAGGTTGGGGATGAGTAATCAAGTTGAGTTTAAACCACCGAAAGTGCAACTGAATCTTCCGTTGCTCACGTCGATTCCGGTCCTGATGATCGGAGGCCTTATTGCTGCATTTGTCTTTGTCTGGTTTTTCTGCCGGATTGAACCGGGTGCCGGACAGATTGCCGTACTGATTCGCAAGACCGGCGATAATCTGCCGCCCGGTCAGGTAATTGCGCTGGAGCCGGGGCAGAAGGGCATTCAGCTGGAGGTCCTCTCCGAAGGGCGCTATTTCCGGAACCCCTATACCTGGAGCTGGAAGACGCATCGGATTCTCGATGTGCCCGCCGGTAAGCTCGGCGTGATGACCCGTCTCTACGGGACCGACCTTGCTCCCAGCAGCATCATCGCCGGTGACGGCGAGAAAGGCATTGTGGAGGAAATTCTGCGGCCCGGTAAATACCGTATTAATCCCTATGCCTACCACGTGGCGCTTTTTGACGCGATCAACATCAGCCCCGGCCAGGTGGGTGTGGTGACCGCATTGACCGGGCGGGATGTGCTGAACTATCCGCTGCCGCCGGAACAGCGGAATACCTTTATGGTGGATGCAGGGCTGAAAGGGGTCGACGGCATGCTGCTCGATCCCGGCACGCATTATCTGAATCCCTATATTTTTAATACCGTTGAAGTGAATCTGCAGAGTCAGCGGTTTGAGATGTCCGGCAAAGACGTGATCAATTTCCTGACATTGGACGGTTTCACGGTGACGGTTGAGGGGACCATCGAGTTTGGAATTCAGCGGGACGAGGCGGCTTTTCTGACGCACCGCGTCGGCGACATGGATGACATCATCAAAAAGCTGATTCTGCCGCGGGCCCGGGGCTTCAGTCGTATCGAGGGAAGCAAACATCCGGCGGTGAATTTCATTGTGGGTGAAACCCGACAGAAGTTTCAGAACGAACTGGAAAACCATCTTCGATCCAAATCCATGGGCTGGGGGGTCGACATTAAATCGGTGCTGGTTCGCAAGATTATCGTGCCGGACCAAATTGCCAGCATCAACCGCGACCGCGAGCTCGCCGTGCAGGATGCCGCAAAATATGAACAGCAGATTGTGCAGGCCAAATCCAAGGCCGAGTTGACCAAGCAGGAAATGCTTGCGATTCAAAACCGCGAAAAGGTCGAGGCCGATACCAAGCGCATCCGCGCCGTGATTGATGCCGAGCAGGACCAAAGCGTTCGTTTGATCTCCGCCCAGAAAGAGCTGGATGTGGCGCAGGTGGAATACGAGGCCGCCCTTTTCCAGGCCGAGGCGATTCTGCTGACGGCCGATGGCCAGAAGGACGCCATCACCGCGCAGAACGTAGCTGAGGCTTCCGTGTTGCAAAACCGGGTGACGGCGCTCGGTACGGGTGAGAACTATGCCCGCTATACGCTGTATGAACGGCTCGCCCCGAATATCCTCTCGGTGCTGAGTTCTGATTCCGAGGGTGGCATCGGCGGCATCTTCAGCACCTATGCGCCGGTAGAAGGAGGTGCGAAGTGAAACTTTCATCAAAATCGATAGTTGGTCTCGTTGTGAGCGCGGTCGTCATTGCCTGCGGACTTTATATCATGTGGATGTGGGGCTTCTGCCGTTTCTATGTCGGCCCGAATGAAATGGCGATCATCACCGCCAAGAATGGAGCTCCGCTCGAGCCGGGGCAGATTCTGGCCCGCGACGGACAGAAGGGCATTCGTGAAACACCGCTGGGCGAAGGCCGGCATTTCCTGAACCCGATTTTCTATGAGCACCGCATCGAGCCGATCGTCCTGATTGAGCCTGGAAAAGTGGGCGTGGTGACTTCCAAGGTTGGGAAAAAACTGCCGACTGGTGAATTCATTGCCGAACGGGGTCAGAAGGGCATTTGGCGCGAAGTACTCGGGCCGGGAAAATATCGGATGAATCCGTATGGCTATAACATTGAGATCATCGATGCCATCAGCATTCCGATTGGCTATGCCGGCGTGATTACCTCGCGATCCGGCGAGCAGGCGCCCGATGGGCAGTTTGCCAACGACCAACAGAAAGGCGTCCGCAAAGATGTACTGCAACCGGGGCTCTACTATGTGAATCCGCAGGCCTATAAAGTCGACGTGCTCGAAGTCGGGATTAATCAGGTTTCGCTGCTTGGGCAGGAAGGAAGCAAGGTTGTGACCAAGGCCCGTCAGCTGGGGCAGAGCGAGGTGCTGAATGTGTTGCAGAACAATATGCTCGAAAAGCAGGAAGCCAAGCGGGCGGACTATTTCAACCAGCGTTCGTCCTCTTTCGCGTCGCCGTCTAGCCGAGGTCAGCAGGTGGATTTTTCGGCCGGCAAGAAACTGCACGATATCGCGCCGGCTTCACTGGAAGAGGGCGAAATGAACCTGATGGAATTGGTCAGTTTCCCGTCGCGCGACGGTTTTCAGATCAGTCTGGATATGACGCTGGAATTTGAATTGAACCCGGGTGATATCGCCGGTATCTACCGCCGCTACGGTGATCTGCCGGCGGTGGTGGATAAAATTATCATGCCGCAGATTACGTCCATTTCCCGTAACAAGGGCTCCGAGTATCGCGCCAAGGATTTCATCGTGGGCGAAGGGCGCGAAAAATTCCAGCAGGACCTGACCGACTCACTCGAAACCGAGCTGGGCGAAAAGGATATCCGCGTCTACAACGCGCTGATCCGCCACGTGGAAGTGCCGAATGAAATTCGAATTCCCATTCAGCAGGCCAGTATTGCGGTCGAGCAGGATCTGACGAATAAAGAACGCCAGAATACCGCCCGCAAAGAGGCGCAGCTGAATACCGAGTTGTCGCTGATTGAGCAGCGCAGAGAGCAGGTGATGCAGGAGACTGAAAAATTGAAGGCAGAAATTGCGGCCGATTTGCAAAAACAGGTCGCGACCATTCAGGCGGGTACGCTGAAGAAAGAAGCAGAGATTCGCAAGGCCACTGCCGCCATCAATGCTGACAAAGTCCGCGTGATCGGCGAGGCCGATGCATCTGCTTTGGAGAAGATTGAAGGCGAACGCGCCAAAGGGCTTCAGCTGAAAACCGCCGCGTTCGGCGATCCCGTTGCCTACTCGCAATGGATCTTTGCCGAAAACCTGAATCCGCGGGTGAAGCTGAATATCATCCATTCCGGCGAAGGCACGCTCTGGACCGATCTGGAAAAAACAGGGTTTGCCGAGCTCGGTGGCGCAACGCAGTTGAAAAGCGGAAGCAAATAACAACGGGCTGTGAAGTTACGCCTTATTGGCAACAAACGGTTTTTTGCGGTTGGGGTAGGTGGTACGGCAGATTTCGCAGACCGTACCATCGCAGCCGCGGGCTGTGCAGTATTCGCGGCCATAGGTGATGAACTGCAGATGCAGGTCCTCCCATTTTTCTTTCGGATACAGCTTCTTCAGATCCGCTTCGGTCTGTTCCACATTCTTGCCTTTGGTCAGACCCCAGCGCTGGGCGAGGCGATGGATGTGCGTATCGACCGGGAAGGCCGGAATCTTGAAGGCGTGGATCATGACCACGCTGGCGGTTTTATGGCCGACTCCGGCCAGCCGTTCCAGCTTCTGGAAATCAGCAGGAACCACTCCGTCATATTCATTCACGACAACCTCCGCCAGCTTCTTAATATTCTTCGCCTTACTGTTCGCCAGCCCGCAGGTCTTGATGCATTCCAGAATTTCCTCCACCGAAAGCTTCATCATCGCTTCCGGCGTGGACGCTTTGGCAAAGAGGGCGGGGGTCACCAGGTTCACGCGTTTGTCGGTACACTGGGCCGAAAGCAGCACCGCAATCAGCAGGGTAAAGGCATCGGTATGATCCAGCGGAATCGGAACCTCAGGATAGAGCTCTTCCAATTTTCGCCCAACATATTCCGCGCGTTCTTTTCGTGTTTTCATGCCGCTTTTTTTAACAGAAGAACGCGAAGGACGCGAAGAGAATGTAGGCAGGTTTGATATCGCGTTTTTAAATGTAAGACAACCCTGTCCCACTTTGCCGAACCGCTGTTTACCCGCAACTAGATGCCAATCCCAGTCAATGAGCCAATACAGCTGGAGATTATGAACACGCAAAAAAGTATGGTGGCATTGTTCATTTCTTCAGCGTTTCAATAGACCTCGCATACATCTCGGCCTCGGCTTTCAAGCCGTGGTCGCGGCAGAATTTAAGGAGCTTTTCGTAGCGTTCGAGGGGCTTTTGCTGCGTGGCCCAGCAGATTTTCATATCGCATTCGGGGCAGAAGTAAATCGGGCGCTGGTCGGACTCCGTCCGATGATTGCTTCCGCACATGCCGCATTCGTAGGCAATGCAGTGCAGCATCGTGAACATGTGGGCGGTTTCGTGGATGGCGGTCTTGATGGTGCGGCGCAGGCAGAGCTGGTACGCGGCATCGCCCATGGCCGGATCGCCGTTACGGTAGATCGACCACACACCCACGCGCGATCGTAGCGAGGCCTGACCGAATACAAAGTTCCAGCCCTCGCCGGGCCATAGGTCCGATGCCGTGAACGCAAGCCCGACCGCAGCGTTTGCGGGGAGGTCGTTCAGCACTTCGTAAAGCACGTAGGAGGTTAGGATTTGTTCATCACCCCACTGCGGATGAATCCGCCGCGCTTTTGCAGGAATTAGTTCCAGACGAAGCGCGGGTTGCACAATCACGTCGCGGCCGAAAAATATTTTCATGAAGCTTACGGTCTCATCCAGCACCTGTTGCTGTTCTGTCGAAAATTCGCCGATGGGCTGAATGTAGATTGTATTGCGAAGCCCCCACGGCTTGATGGTATCGCTCTTGAGGTATTGATCGAACGTCTGCCCACGTTCCTCATGTTCCGCGAGCCATTCGCCGCGTTTCGGCTTGCCCAGTTTTTGATGTAGCGGTAGGAGTTTGACCCGCGCCTCGTTCAGCTCTTCCTTCGAGACCTTGAGCTCGAAGTCCGCAGCGAGGGCGATGGATGTCAGTGCGGTCGCAATCAGGATGGGCTGGAAACGTCTCATAAGAGAAACGGTATCAGAAGAATGAGTCGGCCGCGAAAGAATTCATGCAGAGCCGAGCCTGCTCGAAGGTCGGCTTTCCCGCAGTCCGGGCATAAACTGGAAGCAATCTTAAACCGTCGCGTCCCAGAGCTGTTTTTTAAGGAATTCCGAGAGATGCTTCGCATCGTCGCGAATTCTGGATTGGTTGCCATGCTCCGTAATGTTGATGCGAGCGCCATCCTGGAGAACGAAATTCAGCTCATAGCTGTAGTATTGTTCCGTTCTTGAGGTTCCAGATGAGGATGAACTCTTTTGTTCGCATAATTCTCTGATGATCTGCAATGCATGAATTTGATCAAAGGCCGTATAGCTTTTTAGCTCATCTTTGCGGATTACTTTGTCGGGCGATTTCCAGCCTTTCCAGAATGCATCTTCGCGGCGATCAAACGTGACGGGAGAACAGAAACGATAGAATGCGTAGCAACCCACGCCTGCAAAAAACAGCCCGATAAATGGCAGGAGACTGAATTCAAAGACGCCCTTTCGAAGCATTTGAGCGATGGGGATTCCTGCCATACCAATAAACATTATAAATCCAATGACCACGGACGCGATGATGGAAGAGGAGGGGCGGAATGCTATGCGGTCGGGGTTGATCTGTTTCAAAATACGCGTCACCGTTTTGGAACCTCCGGAAACTAAGGGTGACCAATCCGTTATTTCCGCGACCGGATCGTTCAGCTGGGCGGAGTCGAAATTGAGGTTTGGAAGATTGAATTCAGTGATGGGAGGAAGCAGGTCGGACATGGGGTCTCCAGAGAAGTCTGTTCTTGTTTCAGGGTGAAGTGTTGAGCAGGTGAACGATTGCTTCGGCATGCGCGGGATTTGAAAGGTCGGCGTGGGTCATGATGGTCATTTTACTTAACGCCCACCACATACGCGACCCAGCCCTGGACGTTTTCGTAGGTTTTGCGGAGGCGGAAGATTTCGTCGGACTCGCCTTCGTCGTCGAAGTCGTGCAGGTAGACTTCGGCTTTGGAGAATCCGGCTTCCAGCAGGATCTCCTGCATTTCCATCAGTGTCCAGAGGCGCCATTCGTAGGTGAAGGCTTTTTCGATTCTTCCAACCCCTGGAACTTTGAAGTGAATGTGGCAGGTGGTGTCATGATTGATCGGGTTATACGCCGCCTGATCCCAGATGTATTCAAAGTCGGGAATCTCTACGCCTTCCGGCGTGGTGAGTCCGGGGATCTCGCGGACATCGTCGCATTTAACGGAGATGGATTCCGTTCCTCCGTAAATATCCATCACAAACAGGCCTTCTTTGTTCAGGCATTTGTAGACCTTGGTAAAATAGCTGCGCAGGACCTCGCGCTGTTTGAACACACAAAATGAAAAGTTCAGTGCAAAGGCCATATCAACTTTGGGCGTTTTTTCTTCGAGCACATCGCCGCAGATGAGGTGCAGCCGTTTTTTCTGTTTGTCGGTCAATTCCGATACGTTGTATTTGACGCCCCAGTCGAGCGTGGGCTGATGAAAGTCGATGCCCCAGGCTTCGTGCATTTTATTGCGCTGGACCCAGCGGGCGGCCAGCTTGGCCGTTCCGCAGAAGTCTTCGCGGACGGTCAGTGGTTTACGTTTCCAATGTTTGGAATAGATGCGTTTCCCGAAGTCGAGATCGGTATCGACGTTTTGCACGGAGGCTTCGTAGAGCCAATGGATGTCGGGGAGGTTTTTCTTTTTTTTAGACATGATGGTTAATCCGTAATTCGTGATCCGTAATTTTTTACGCATTACCTGTTACGCGTTACGCAATCTTCCCTTAAATACATTTGGTGTAGACGGCCCGCAGGCCCTCGATAAGGTGCTCGTTCGAGCATAGAACCGTTGCGCCGTGGAGATCGCACTTGCGCGGGTAGGTTGCCATCACGGCACCGGCCTGTTCGGCAATCAGTCCGGCGGCGGCATAGTCCCAAAGATAGATGCCGGTTTCAAAAAAACCATCACACGTGCCGTCGGCCACGCGGCAGAGGTCCAGAGCCGCGGCGCCGTTGATGCGGACTTTCTTGGTATTAAGAGCGAGCATGCGGAACATTTCGAGGTGTGGTTCGCGGGAACCTTCCATCTCTTTGGAGAGGCCGGTAACGACCATGGCATTTTGGAGAGAAGCGGTATCCGCGACGCGGATCGGAGACCCGTTCAGTTTGGCTTCCTGTTCAATGTGCGCTGTGTAGTAGGCATTGAAATCTGGAGCGAACACGCAACCGGCGATGACTTTCTGGTTTTGCCGCACAGCCACTGAAGAACACCAGTATTCAAACCCGTGTGAAAAGTTCATGGTGCCGTCGATCGGGTCAATAACCCATTCGTACGGTGTGCTCAGGTTTGGTGTGGCATCTTCTTCGCCCAGAATTCCATGCGTTGGAAACTCAGAAGCAATGATGGCCTCTGCCTTTCTCTGACTTTCCACGTCGAGCACGAGTTTAACATCGTGCTGGAAAGTTTCGCTGGTTTCCTTTCGGCGGTCTTTGTTTTCGTACGCGTGCGTGCCGGCCGCTTCTGCTGCGCAGATGGCCACATCCAACAAGTGGTTTAACGAGATGTCATTCATGGGCTCATTAAGCTAAACCTTGAACGACTTGGCAACTTCCAAACCTTGGAAGTCGGGGTAAAGGAGTAGAACGGGCATCCTGCCCGTTGTTCCCAGCTGCCGGTTCATGGGCGAGACGCCCATGCTACTTGGACACGGTGTTTTCGAACGAAGGATCGCAGGCTCGCGGCGTGCTGAAAACAACATTGGCAATGATGGCCTTGCGCAGCTCCGCTTTGTTGCGAAGGGAATAGTGGATCGATCCGGCATTGTTGCTTTTCATCTGCGAAGAAGGCATGCGTAATGAGCTGAAGCCGGAAGCGAGTGACGGGATCGCAGCCATGGCTGTTTTCAGCGAGGCGGCATGCGTTTCTTCTTTTGAGATCTGAACAGGTTTGATCACCGGTATGGGAATGATTTCAGCAGTCGGTTCGGGCTCGCCCTGCTTTGTCTGCATCGTTTCATAGGTTTCCTGCTCGGCTAGATAATCCGGTTGTTCAAAGCCCTCCGGCCAGTCTGGAACCGGCGTTGGCTGCGGTTCAAGTTTGCCGGCCAGCTTCTCAAAAAAATCTTCGAGCGTGGAAGGAGCCGCCTTCTTCGGTTGTTCGGTCGGGGACGCCGGCTTGCTTTTCCCGCCTTTCTCGAGCACGAACTTCACGAGATTAATCAGCGCAATTACGATGAAAATCAAAAAAGGAATTAAGTCATCCATGGGGCCTCCTTCGGAGGAAATTCGAAATGTGAATGTCGAAATCCGAAACAACTTCCAGACTGTGGAACTTCCGAGCTGTTGCTGTTTTAAATTTTCCAATCATTGGAAGTTTTGGGTTTGTTTCGGATTTCGATTTTAGTGCTTAGGATTTTTCCTCTTCGTCCCCGCCTGCGAGCGATTCGCGCATGGAGGTGTCGGCCATGATGTTCTGCATGCGGTAGAAGTCCATCACACCCAGATTGCCCTGGCGGAATGCTTCGGCCATGGCCAGCGGAACTTCGGCCTGAGCTTCGATCACCTTCGCCTGCATTTCCTGAACGCGGGCACGCATTTCCTGTTCGGTGGCAATGGCCATCGCGCGGCGGCCTTCAGCCTCGGCCTGACGCATAATTTTGTCGGCATCGGCGCGGTCGGTTTCGAGCTTGGCACCCACGTTGGCAATCTGGCCCACACCGGCTACGGAAACATCGGCGATGTCGATCGAAACAATTTCGAAGGCGGTCTGCGCATCGAGGCCGCTTTCGAGCACCTTGCGGCTGATGGAGTCCGGGTTTTCGAGCACGTTTTTATAGGAGGCCATGGAGCCGATGGCACTGACAATGCCCTGGCCCACACGGGCAATAATAGTTTCTTCCGTTGCGCCGCCCACGAGGCGTTCGAGATTCGTACGGACCGTAACGCGGGCTTTAACCAGCAGCCGGATGCCGTCTTTGGCAACGGCGTCGAGCATGCCGTTGGCAGAACTTGCGCCGGGGCAGTCGATCACTTTCGGGTTCACGGAGGTCTGTACCGCGTCCACAATATTTCGGCCGGCAAGGTCGATGGCGGCGGCCTGCTGGAAAGTAAGCGCAATGTTGGCTTTGTCGGCGGCGATCAGTGCGCGGACCACGTTCTGCATGCTTCCGCCGGCCAGATAGTGCGCTTCAAGAATGCTGCAATTCATATCGAGGCCGGCTTTCGCTGCGGAAATATAGCTGAGCACCACCTGGCTCGGGGGGACGCGGCGCAGGCGCATGCCGACCAGATCGCCCCAGACTTTAACCTTCACACCGGAGAAGGTGGCGCGCACCCACAGGCCGATGACCGGCAGTACAAATACCAGAAATGCTAAAACGAATGCTGCTAGAATAATAATTACGGGCCAGGAATTCATGTCTTATCCTCCTCGGGGTTGAATTTTTCGTCTCTCAATTGTTCTAATTTTTTTAAATTCTGCGGGACCTGAAGAATCAGCCGCCGTTTTTCAATCAGGGCCAGAATAAACGATCCCATGCCCAACCACAAGACCATCATCTGTATAGGAAAACCAATGGCGGGCTGGATGGTTGATGCATAAATCAGCGCGAGCCCGAGCGCCATGGCTGCAAGTACTTTGCCGATTGAGTTGCTGCTCCCCCGCAGAACCAGGGTTCCGATAACCAGCCCCGCAATGATGCGACTGAGATAAAACATGACTCCCCACGAAGCCAGCAGCAATGCTCCGAGCGGGACGCCGATCAGCGATGAAATACACATGATTCCAAAGATTGGAAGTGCACCTGATGCGAGAACGCCGACGATCATACATTTCCAGGGAGAGCGGCGGATCAGCTGGGCCGCCATGGCGGTAGTCATCGGGAAAAGGGTAATGAACGGAACGCCAACCAGAAAGGCCGCGAGAAACCAGATCCCGGTTTTATACAGGCGGTTCGGCGAAAACAGGGAGGGCGGATAGATTCGTTTTAATTTGCCACCTACGGTGCTTTCGTCCGGATAAAGGTTCTTAGGGGCCTTATAATCCAGATCCCCGCCAAAACGGGCTTCTGTTGTCAGAATAATTTCCTGTGAGTGGATGCGCGAATTTCCCTCAATCGTACCGGCCATCGTTGCAGCGCGCGAGGCGCTGATTTTGACATCCCCGCCGATAAAACCTTCCTGAACAACGCTGTTAGCCAGCAGCAGTACATCGCCTTCAATCACGGAATTTGTGCTGATGATAATGGTATCGGCCATCGCCATCAGGTTTCCGGCAATGGCTCCGTTGATCTTTACGGTTCCCGCCATCAAACGCAGGTTGCGCTCGCAAACGCCGTTCAGCGTGGCCTCAATTGAGGTGGCTCCGGTAACGTTGCCTTCATATCGCCCATTTAGAATCAGCGGATTGCCGGTGATGATATTTAGGTCATTTTCAAAGGAACCATCGGTTACGGCAATTCCGGCAGAGACCCACTGTTCATCTTCAACCACGGTTGATTTGCCGACCGTGTAAACGTTCGTGGCAATAAAGTCGATGGCCCGAACCTGAAGGGTCAGCAGAAGGACGGCGCAGATTAAGAAGCGTTTAAAAATCATATAACTAAGCTTTCACGACGGAAATATGTCCGCGGCCTGTTGAGGCGACTTTGATCGGGGTGCCGGCTTCAATCCACTCGCCGTCGGCAACCACATCAACGCGTTTACCATCAATTTTAGCAATGCCGGAGGGCCGAAGGGTGGAAATGGCCTCGCCAATGGTTCCTACCGGAATGTTATCCTGCAGGTGCGATTTACAGTCCGCCGAGTTAGTCTGCAGCGACAGCGTTTTTCCCATCCGGCTTTTCGGGAAATAGCGAATCCAGATAATAAAGGTCAGCACACCGAAGATCAGCAGCGAAAATGCACTGAGCAGATTCCAGGGTTCGGGAAAATTACGCCACCCGACCACCGCCGCAAAAAGCCAGGCCACACCGCCGACAATGCCGAGGATACCGCCGGGAATAAAGATCTCCAACCCGATCAGAGCAAAGCCGGTAATAAGGAGTGTAAAATAAAGCGTTATCGGTTCCATGCTCGGAATCATAGTGGAAGCGGAAAAAAGTTAAAGAATTGAAGCACTCAAAGTTGGCCGGTCCTCTTCGCGGTTTTCGAACGGGCGAATCCGCATGGGGGCCTGCCCGACGCCGACCTGTGCCCGGGATCAACAGCCTTGATGCCGGTTTTTAAATAGAATGGATAGGGGCAAAGTCCATCCAAAAACCGGCAATCACAAATCTAAACTCGAAAATCAATTTGTTCCCGTTTCTTCCGGAAAGTGGAAGATGAATTCATTGGTGCGGGCATAGCCGACTTCGTGGGCAACCTTTTGAACAAAATCCGGGTCGGACCTGAATCGACGCTGCTTTTCCTTTAAATCCTGCTCGGACGCCAGCGTTGAGCTGTGGCGCTGCTGTAAACTGTCGTATGTTGCCTGATAGTCCTGGAGCTGTTTCACCTTGGGCGTAAACGCCAAAACCACACCCACGCCCGCCATTAAAATGATGGCGACCAGCACGATGCGGTTGATCAGGTTCCAGTATTTTTCAGTCTGTTGCATGGTTTAATGATGAGTGATACGTGACGCTTGAATTATTGAGTGCGAATATAGCGAGAAACTGAACGGGGACAAGAATGTTTTGCCTCCCACTCATATGTTCGCGGTATCGATGACCTCGGTCCTTCTATGGGGACTGTCAATCGCGTTGGCCTATAATCTTTTCCATTTTGCTGATCTAAAGACTGCTCGGTTGATTTGAAAGTTCGTTCA
>JAROBA010000080.1 GCA_029432815.1 Pontiellaceae bacterium B1224
AAAACCGGCTGCGTGCTACTCTCCCAGGGTCTACCCCCTAGTACCATTGCCGCTGAGACTCTTCACTTCTGTGTTCGGAATGGGAACAGGTGTTTCTTTCTCGCTATAACAACCGGAAAAATTCAAAAAATTACAACTGCATAGTATTGAAATAACAACAACGGCATGTACACCTTAATAAAAATTAAGATCAAGCCTCACGGCTAATTAGTACTGGTCAGCTTCATACCTCGCGGTACTTTCACACCCAGCCTATCAACGTCCTAGTCTCGAACGAGCCTTGAGATGGCATAAAGCCAAAGGGAAATCTTATCTTAGAGGGGGCTTGGCACTTAGATGCTTTCAGCGCTTATCCTTCCCATGCGTAGCTACCCAGCGATGCTTTTGGCAAAACAACTGGAACACCAGAGGCATGTTAATCCTGGTCCTCTCGTACTAAGGAGTAATCTCTTCAAATTTCCTGCGCCCACGGCGGATAAGGACCAAACTGTCTCACGACGTTCTGAACCCAGCTCGCGTACCGCTTTAATGGGCGAACAGCCCAACCCTTGGGACCTTCTCCAGCCCCAGGATGCGATGAGCCGACATCGAGGTGCCAAACGATTGCGTCGATGTGGACTCTTGGCAATCATCAGCCTGTTATCCCCGGAGTACCTTTTATCCGTTAAGCGATGGCGCTACCACTAGCTACCACCGGATCACTTAGACCTGCTTTCGCACCTGCTCGACTTGTAGGTCTCGCAGTCAAGCACCCTTATACCTATACGCTCTTCGCACGATTGCTGACCGTGCTGAGGGTACCTTAGTGCTCCTCCGTTACTCTTTGGGAGGAAACCGCCCCAGTCAAACTGACTCCCAGACACTGTTCTACGCCCCGATTCAGGGGATCGTAGTTAGAATTTCAATAGATCGAAACTGGTATTTCACCAATGGCTCCACAACGCCTGACGACGATGCTTCAAAGCCTCCCAGCTATCCTACATACAAAATATCAAAACCCAATGTCAGGTCACAGTAAAGGTTCACGGGGTCTTTCCGTCCTGCCGCGGGTATCCGGCATTTTCACCGGAACTACAACTTCACCGAGATTGTTGTTGAGACAGTGCGAAGATCGTTACACGATTCGTGCAGGTCGGAACTTACCCGACAAGGAATTTCGCTACCTTAGGACCGTTATAGTTACGGCCGACATTCACCAGGGCTTCGGTTCAGAGCTTCGATACAAGATCTAACCCCTTGCCTTAACCTTTTGGCATTGGTCACGTGTCACACCATATACATCCTCTTGCGAGTTAGCATAGTGCTATGTTTTTGATAAACAGTCGCCTTCGCCTCTTCACTGCGCCTCGAATTAACATTACAAGTAAATTGCTAGCCAACTCGAGGACCCCTTCTTCCGAAGATACGGGGTTAATTTGCCGAGTTCCTTAACAACTTTTCTCTCGCGCGCCTTGGTATACTCTACCCTCCCACCTGTGTCGGTTTTGGTACGGTCGCTTTACATTCAACGTTTAGAAGCTTTTCTTGGCAGTACGGCATCAACCAATCCTCTTTGCCCGAAGGCTCCAAGTCCCATCGTGTCTCAGGCAAACATGAACGGATTTTCCTATTCAATGCCCTACACACTTAGACTGACATTTCCAATCGTCAGCTGATTTAGCCTGCTGCGTCCCTCCATCACTCATGTACAGCGGTACAGGAATATTTAGCCTGTTTCCCATCGACTACGCTTTTCAGCCTTGCCTTAGGGGCCGACTAACCCTTCGCGGACGAACCTTCCGAAGGAAACCTTAGGATTTCGGCGGAGTGGATTCTCACCACTCTTATCGTTACTCATGTCTGCATAATCACTTGTGTACAGTCCAGGTCGGTTTCCACCTTCCCTTCAACCCGGTACACAACGCTCCCCTACTGCTTTAACAGTAGTTAAAACCCGCAGCTTCGGCAGATAGTTTTAGCCCCGATCATTTTCGGCGCCAAACCACTCGACCAGTCAGCTATTACGCTTTGTTTAAATGGTGGCTGCTTCTAAGCCAACATCCTGGCTGTCTTCGCAATCTGACATCCTTCTCCACTTAACTATCATTTAGGGGCCTTAGCTGGCGGTCTGGGCTGTTTCCCTCTCGACTACGGAGCTTATCCCCCGCAGTCTGACTCCCGATGTGACGTTCACGGTATTCGGAGTTTGAAAACTCTCAGTACCCCGGGAGGGGCCATCGAGTACTCAGTGCTCTACCTCCGTGAATTGCATTCATCGAGGCTATCCCTCAAGGTATTTCGGGGAGAACCAGCTATCACCTGGTTTGGTTAGCCTTTCACTCCGACCCACAGATCATCCAAACGTTTTTCAACACGTACTGGTTCGGTCTTCCACTTCCGTTTAAAGAAGCTTCATCCTGTCCATGGGTAGCTCACCAGGTTTCGGGTCTACCGCAGGCGACTAAATTCGCGCTATTAACACTCGCTTTCGCTTCGGCTCCACATCGTTGATGCTTAACCTTGCCACATACGGTAAGTCGCAGACTCATTATGCAAAAGGCATGCGGCCACCCCGAAGGGCTACCACAGTTTGTAAGTGCACGGTTTCAGGTTCTATTTCACTCCCCTCCAGGGGTTCTTTTCACCTTTCCCTCACGGTACTAGTTCGCTATCGGTCTTCAGTTAGTATTTAGCCTTAGGAGGTGGGCCTCCTATATTCAGTCAGAGTTTCACGTGTTCCGACCTACTCGGGATACCACTAGGTTTGTTCAGGATTTCGCTTAAGGGGCTATCACCCGCTATGGCTCAACTTTCCAGTTGATTCTGCTATCCATTCCAATACCACATTGTGGTCCACACCATACCCTGTAAACAAGGTATTTTGGGCTGATCCGCGTTCGCTCGCCACTACTTACGGAATCACTATTGTTTTATTTTCCTCCGGTTACTAAGATGTTTCAATTCACCGGGTATCGCCTTGATGCACTATTTAATTCATACACCAATAACAGAGCATAACCTCTGCTGGGTTTTCCCATTCGGAGATCGCCGGATCAAAGGGTTTTTGCCCCTCCCCGACGCTTATCGCAGCTTAACACGTCCTTCATCGCCTACTGAAGCCAAGGCATCCACCGTACACCCTTAGTAGCTTGATCAAAAATCAAGTCACTGTTGGTAGGAATCTCCGAAGAGACTCCAATTAAGTAACATATATAAAGTATACATGCGCTTGTTGCAGTTATTCAATACTATGCAATTGTCAAAGAACACTCCGCTTATTGCGGAAAAGTGTTGGTAGTAAGTTTAGGTTTTAGGTGATTAGGTTTTAAGTACCGCCCTTTCGGACTTAACACTTAAAACTTCACACTTAAAACTTAGGACCCATTAAATGGTGGGCGTGACAGGAGTCGAACCTGTGACCTCATCCTTATCAGGGATGCGCTCTAACCAACTGAGCTACACGCCCTCATTCAAAATGGTGGAGGTAAACGGGATCGAACCGATGACCTCCTGAATGCAAATCAGGCGCTCTCCCAGCTGAGCTATACCCCCAGATTGGTCCTAAAATCTTACTCGAATAACTCATAAGAATGACGAACCGATGAACACGGAATGCTGAATGTCGAAGTATAACCCTCTTCATTTGAAATTCCCTGTTCGATATTCGTTATTCACGAACGTTTCGTTCCAGAAATGGTGCGGTTTGTTATGCCTAAAACTTTGTGGCAGTACTTTCGTATTGCCATACCCCGAAGGGCAATACCCTAGGTCCGATTTTACAATCGGCCTTCTCCTTAGAAAGGAGGTGATCCAGCCACTGGTTCCCCAACGGCTACCTTGTTACGACTTCATCCCAGTTATTTATCACACCTTAGGTGCCTTCCTCCTCGTGAGAGGTTGGATCAACAACTTCGGGTGCAACAAACTTCCATGATGTGACGGGCGGTGTGTACAAGACCCGGGAACGTATTCAAGGTATCGTAGCTGATATACCTTTACTAGCGATTCCAACTTCATGGAGTCGAGTTTCAGACTCCAATCCGAACTGGGGGTGATTTTGAGGATTTGCTCCACCTCGCGGCTTAGCCTCCCATTGTATCACCCATTGTAGCACGCGTGCAGCCCTGGACATAAGGACCATACTGACTTGACGTCATCCCCACCTTCCTCTTGTTTTCACAAGCAGTCTGTTTAGAGTTCCCACCATTACGTGCTGGCAACTAAACACAGGGGTTGCGCTCGTTGCGGGACTTAACCCAACACCTCACGGCACGAGCTGACGACAGCCATGCAGCACCTGTGATACACCCTCGAAGGCTACGTTCCTTTCGGATCGTATGCAGTATCATGTCAAGCCCAGGTAAGGTTCTTCGCGTTGCATCGAATTAAGCCGCATGCTCCACCGCTTGTGCGGGTCCCCGTCAATTCCTTTGAGTTTTAATCTTGCGACCGTACTCCCCAGGCGGTGCACTTAATGCGTTAGCTCAGACACGGAAGGGGGTAAAGCCTCCCACGTCTAGTGCACACCGTTTACGGTTAGGACTACAGGGGTATCTAATCCCTTTCGCTACCCTAACTTTCGTCCATGAGCGTCAGTATCTGTCCAGAGAAGCGCCTTCGCCGCCGGTGTTCCACTTGATATCTACGCATTTCACCGCTACACCAAGTGTTCCCTTCTCCCCTCCAGTACTCTAGTCCTGCAGTTTCAAATGCAATTCCACAGTTAAGCTGTGGGCTTTCACATCTGACACACAAGACCGCCTGCGGACCCTTTACGCCCAGTAAATCCGAACAACGTTCGCCACCTCTGTATTACCGCGGCTGCTGGCACAGAGTTAGCCGTGACTTCCTCTGCAGGTACTATCAAATAAAACACGTATTAAGTGATCTATTCTTACTCCCTGCTGACAGGAGTTTACAACCCAAAGGCCGTCTTCCTCCACGCGGCGTCGCATGTTCACACTTTCGTGCATTGACAATGATTCTCGACTGCAGCCTCCCGTAGGAGTCTGGGCAGTGTCTCAGTCCCAGTGTGGCGGATCATCCTCTCAGACCCGCTACCCGTAAGCCTTGGTGAGCCGTTACCTCACCAACAAGCTGATAGGAAATGGGCTTATCTCTTTGCGACAGGTTCCGAAGAATCCCCGCCTTTATAGAAGGTACCATGAAGCACCTGAACACATTCGGTATTAATCATCGTTTCCGATGGCTATCCCGAACAAAGAGGCAAATTACCCATTTATTACTCACCCGTTCGCCGCTCTCATACCAAGGTTCTCTCCCGAAAGATTGAATCAAGGTAATCCCGCTCGACTTGCATGCCTAATCCACGCCGCCAACGTTCGTTCTGAGCCAGGATCAAACTCTCCATCAAATTTAACTTCAAATGGGTTACAATCCTGTATCGTATAATATAATTCGCATATTTAAAACTCGGTCATCCGCAATGGACAACCAAACAAGTTTCAAAGAATTGGCTATAACAAACCGCACCACTTCTGATTCGAAGCGATGCTTCATTTCGTCATATATTTCTTATGAGTTATTCTGATTTCAAAGAACAAAAAGCTTCAACATCTCGGCGCTGCGGACAGCGGCTTTTCCGTTGAAGCGGCGGACAACCTATCAGACCTGCTGAGTGAGTCAACCGCTTT
>JAROBA010000081.1 GCA_029432815.1 Pontiellaceae bacterium B1224
TCAGAAACCGCTCATAAATCGGCGGGGCTCACCACACTCACGCCCGGCCGATCGCTCGAATCAACCATCTTATCCATCAGAATCCGCACTGCCTGTAGCGCCTGTTTCAGTTGCCAATCCTCAAAATCAGCATTTCTGTCTAAATCCTCAATCCAGCAACGGATCAAGTCCTGTGTCACCGCTTTTAAACGAACACCCTCTAAGGAATAAACAAAGCGCTGCGCCCATTTTGTCAAATACGATCCAACCTTTCCGGTGTGGTTTAAATCGATTAAATGCTCGCAACAGTGCTCCCAAAAGGAAATTTCGCTCTTTGTCATTTCATCTGCTCGCTTGACGGATTTCATGTTTGTCTGTTAACATTTTCTTAAATTTAAAACAACGAAATATGCGAGTCAGTGACGCCGAGCCAAAAATGTGTTAGACGGAACGATTCCATACAATTAACTGTTAGCCAGAGAAAATAAAATCACACAAAACAGAGTTGAGCACAGATTTCATCCTCTTTTCCAAACATCGGAAAACAGATTCCGGCAGGAATAAAAACAGAACGGATTCTCCGGAATCAAATCAGCTCAACCGGAGAAACCAAACAGGACCCATGTGACAGAAATTCCGAACATCGGAAACCAAATCAAAACAGGAATAATTCCAATCATCGGAAAATTAAAAATCGGCTAACCAGTGGTTGGACTTTACGGTGAAAACGCCTGTTTGATTCGGTCAAAGTTTATGTTCACCGAAAGTCACCCATAACGTTCGGTATGAAAAAAATCACATGAAAAACCAAATCATTATTAGCCTGATTAGCACGTTTTCCTTAATCGCATCTGCAGAAGAATTATACGGCATTTTCTCCAATGAAGCTGAAGGATTCAAAACATATACGCTCATGGTACATGAGAACGGACAGGCCTGTTTCATCACATCTATTGCAGGCATATTTGGAAATTGGAGTTATAACAAATCATCCAGCATCCTCCTTTTTGACTTTTTTAACCCAGAGGAAAATAAAAATTCCCAAATCAAATTTGAATTTGATTCAGAACAACGCTTATACAAATTTTCAAAAGATAAATCTAATTCCTCAGACAGTCTTCATTATATAACAAATGCTTTTCCCGAGACAGTTATCCAAGCTTTTCAGAAATATCCAGAAGAGCTGAAGAACCAGCGGAAACGAGCACGTATTAGCGAGGAGAGAAGAAGAAAGCTAGCAGAGGAATTCGTTGCGGAAGGTTACACTGTGGATACTACTCCCTCAGCTCCTCCCGAGCTAGAATCAGAAACTATTGATTACTGGACGGAAGTTTTTGAAAATCAAAAAATAGATTCAATCCTTACTGCCAAAAATAAATTCAACAATATCGCTACCAAAACAATTCGGCATCAATTAGATCATGACCATCGGCATGAAATAAAAACATCATTACTCTCTGATATTACCACGATTGCAATTGAGTACGGAAACTTGTCTATATGCTTTGAGCTAGCAGCTCATCCGAATTTAGACGCAGAATCATTTGCAGACCTTTATGAATTCAGTAAAACATTCCCAATTGGATATCAACAAAGTCTGACCCGTTCCTTAGTGTTTAACACAGCCATTCCGCCAGAATACATTCAAACAATACTGAATGAGACAAATGGATCTCGATTGGAAGAGATTGTATTAATTGGACTTGTATCAAATATTAGCGTGCCAAATGAAATAATTCTACAAATTCAATCTCATGCTGAAAGCATTCTGAATAGTGATGCACCTGCTCGGGACAAGAACACCGCCAAGACAATGCTAAATCATATTAAACATCGGAAAACGAGGTAGATAATTACAAACTAAAACCGAACCAGCGAGTTGACCCTACCGCGAAAACGCCTGTTGATCCGGTCGAAGTTATTTGCGCGGACACGGGTCACTCGTAACGTTCTGCAGAGAAAAAAATGAATGAATTTATGATCGAATACTTAAAACCTTTAGCTCCAGTTTTCTCCTTATTTGCGACAGCTTTAATCACCTATCTGTTAGGTCGTTCCGCATATTTTCAGCAAAAGGAAAATGAAGCCGTCAGAAAGCGATTCCTTGAAAACACCCTAGATCTATTCACCAGCCATGTAGAGCACTGCCTTTCGGTTCATCGAATGAACTGGCAGACATCACTTTCAGTCTTAAAGCAATTTCGAGATGCCGGAGTTCACATTCCAATTGAAGGGCTAAATGCACGAGTTTGTCATGTGGACCACACAAATATGAATATTGCTGCAGCACATCGCATGGGAATTTTGCTGAACGGGAACACCTCGTTTTTTAGTATGCAGCAACTTCTCGTTGCATTCGTGGCAGAGGGGGCATTTCTGTTAGAAGATGATTTAATTACTTCAATTAAACTCGCTGCCAAGGGGGATATTCCTGCAACTGAAATCCCCAGCTTGTGTGAGGAATACTTCGAGCGAATAAAAAAACTAGATGAAGAGGCCAGGCCATTTTACGTGCTACTAACAGAAGCATCATCCATAGCCCATATTTTTGAAACCAAGCGCCGCCCCACATTCAAAAATGTTAAATCATTTCATAAAAATCCCGGTGTAGAATCCTCAGTTAAAAAAGTAGATGACCAGTTGTGCCTATTGATGAGAAGTGAGGAAGAGGAACAGAATACAACTGCCGATAACAATAAATAAGCAGAACCAGAGCATTGAGCTGACACGGTACGACGCACAATTTTCATTCCAAACATTGGAAGCCCGTGCCAGCTCACGCTGAACGTTGGGGAAAGATAGAAAAATGGACGAATCAAAAGAAAAGCAAAAGCGTCTAGGCATAACCATAGCCATCACTGCTGGAGCAACCTACATTCTTTCAGCCCTAGTCGGTGGAATATTAATGAACACATCAATTTCACTAACCATGCCAATGGTACATGGAATTCGATTGGCCATTGCTCTAGTTGTTGGATTTGCAGTTTGGAACATCCTGAATAAAAAAGGACAGATGCCAGATAACTAAATATTCCCCAACCAGGGGTTGGACTTTACGGTGAAAACGCCGGTTGAGTCAGGCTAAGGTTTATGCGCACCGAAAGTCATCCCGAACGTTCGATGGATAAAAATATGAAGACACCAATAAGTTTTGTGATCGGCACCATAATTGGCATTTTGCTGACATTGGTTTGGATCAAATTTGCACAGCCTCATTTACGCTATTTTTCAGCGCCCACAGTAACCGTCATTAATGCAACGGGAGAAACCATGCAGGATGTTCAAGTCTCATTGGGTAATGCAACAGCCGACATTGGAGAGCTGAGAAAGAGACAAAAAGCAACCGTATCGGTTTATGGTGAATTTGGAGAATCTTCCACACATATTGACTGGACAGATTCCGAAGGTAGAAATAATTCTAGTGCTGATGATTATATGGAAAACAGAGGAACCTATCAAAGCACTGTAGTCATAACATCGGATAAACAAGCTCTGGCTATATACTAAAAAACATCGAACCAGAGGCTTGACCTTACCGTGAAAACGCCCGGCGATCCGGTCAACGTTTATGCGCACGGCAGGTCAGCCTGAACGTTCGCTACGCACAAATAAAATAGGTACACAATGAACCGAACAATATTCATGATACTTGTGTTCTCGTTAATAACTGCACCTGTACATGCAGGTAGAGAGAAGTTATATAAATTTGTGTATCGTGTGTTCGCAGGACTTGCCACAGCCAAAGCGGCAGAAGCTACAGTGCATGCCGACGAACTATATAGGTTTGAGTCCGAAATTGCGGATAAACTTAGACAGGCTGGGGTTAACCCGCAAAGCGCGGCTATCTATTCCTTGTACATCAAAATGGATTCCAGCAACCATTACTTCCGTTCTGCCGATTTCTTTGGCAATCCCGATCTAATGATTTTTGTTCAAATTGAAGGAAAAGGAGGGTTCCTTGTACCCCATCGGTGGAATGGCTACAGCGGACAGGCAGTTCTTGAGCAACTTATTGCAGTTAAGGCGTCAGCCGGTGATAAGGTCATCATTCATTTTCTTGATGATGATTCTTTCATGAACACCTCTTTAAACTCACTTTTATCCAAACCTATCAATGTAAGGGTCGGAGTTGGCTTTCAGTGTAGTCCAGCAATAGTGGGCAGTGCTTCTGCAGATGGCACAATTCAATTAGTTGACCGAGAATGCGTCATCAAGGCACCCAACTATCTTGGAAGTGTAGAGTTTAAAGTGCCTCATACGCTAAAAAGCGTATGGGTTGTTGATGGAAAGATTGTCGACAATGATGGGGTAAATCAGGGGAGTATCCAATTTGCGCAACTATGGGTTGCTCCAAAATTCTTCGCATCACGGGGTAAACTATGGTTCTGTGGCATCCTCGTGATCGTATTCGTGTCAATGTTTGCTAAGTCAATGTTTACGAAGGCGAGTAAGAAATAACAGCGAACCAGCTCATCGACCCTACTTGGACAACGCCCGATTTTGAAGGCGAAGTTTGTTTCCCAAGCGGGTCATGAGTAACGTTCGGTACTTTGAATAAAATTTGAGAGAGAATAATTAACGACCAGTGGCGGCAGCGTGTTCTGCTCAATAGGCTCGATCACGAACACCGT
>JAROBA010000082.1 GCA_029432815.1 Pontiellaceae bacterium B1224
TTTCATCTGCTCGCTTGACGGATTTCATGTTTGTCTGTTAACATTTTCCTAAATTTAAAACAACGAAATATGCGAGTCAGTGACGCCGAGCCAAAGATGTGTTAGACGGAACGATTCCATACAATTAACTGTTCGCTTAAATAAACTATGCCCAAAAGAATTATCATAATTGGTCTGTTGTTCTGTATTGGAGGCTTGTTCGCAATATGGGACATCGTGAGTGGAAACATAAACCTAGGAGTCTTCTTCCTCCCCATTGGTATGGGTATATTGATGGGAAATGGGAGGTCACGTTGGTGGGCAAGATTTTTCATCATTTTGGGATACATATTTTGTGCTGTTGTTTCAGCCCTAGTGATTATTTACCCTCAGTATGCCCATGCGAACTGGTTTGGGTATTCTATAAAAGGAGTTGAGGCAACAACACATGTAATCATTGCAATGCTGTTGTTTGTTGCGTTTCTTATTGCACAACACAAATTACTTTATTCCACCAAATCCAATGCCTTTTTTGATTCAAAGAAAAAAATAAATCCAACCAGAGATGCTCCAACAGAATCTCCTGTTTCTGAAGATAAACCACAAGAATTTGAACGAAATGCTGATATATACAGATAAATAAAGCGAACCAGAGCCTTGACCTTACCGTGAAAACGCCCGTCGATTCGGTCAACGTTTATGTGCACGGCAGGTCAGCCTTAACGTTGGGTGAGGATAAAAAAATAGAAAAATTCAGAGTTGAGCACAGAGTGAATTCTGATTTCCGAGCGGCGGCAAAAGAATTCTCCGGTGCCAAAAAAAACAGAGTTGAGCACAGAGAAAATCAACAAAATCAAAATAAAATTTTCCCCAGATTGGAAGCTGCAGAACAAAAAAAAGTGATCCACAAAATCAACCAAAGTTCAGATTTCCAATGGTCGGAAAAAACATGCTTGATCACGTAAAAACAAAAACACCCAACCAGTGGGTGGAGCCTACGGTGGCCGACGCCTGTTGATAAAGTAAAGTTTATGTTCACCGGCGGCTCACCCATAACGTTGGCTTGAGAAATGAAGACACGAAATAAAACATTCATAGCACTCATTGGAGTTTCTCTTGTTCTTGGTATCGGTGTATTTCTATTTGATATCTTTGATTCTTCCCGAACAAATGACCTCGGCTTGACACGTTCAGCCCTTCGTATGGGAAATAATCCTGACATAGAAATACTCCGTGTAAAATTGGAAGCTGTCGCCAATGCCTACCTAGCACAGTGTGAATCTAAGTTGATTGAAGCCTGTGGCGACATAGACGAACTGATTATAGATTACTCATTATCAACTAAAGTACGTTCATTAGGTTATCGTTCATCCTTTTATTACTTCTGCTGGGATATTCATCTTCCATATTCACTCAAAACTAAATCAGGTGACACATACATCATCGTTGTCCAACTTTCAGATAGAATCGAAGGAAACAAACACAATACAGACAAGTTTCATGTACTTCGTAGCTTCATTATCGATGATGAAAATAAAACTGTAATGCAACTTGAAGAACATAAATCAAAAGCCAACCAGGGCATAGAGCCTATCGTGCCAACGCCGGTTGATTAAGTTAAAGTACAAGGCACTCAGGCTCATGCCGAACGTTCTGTCAGGAAAATTATCATGAAGAAACTATTCGATATTTGGAAAAAAGGTTGGTGCGTAGTCGGAAGATTATACTTGTTCATCTTCTTCTCCATGTTGATCACAATTCCATTCCGACTTCTTCCCAAAAGAACGTATTCAATTTTTGATGATGAAGGATTTCATTTAGAAGGATTACTGATGCTATCAATTGGATTAATCATAGCTCCCTTAATTTTCTACTGTGCTTCCCGTCTTTCCAGAGAATTCATTGTCCCAAGAAAAGTACAAAACCAATGGTTGGAAGATTTGGAAAATAATAAATAGGACAGAACCAGCGGGTTGACCATACCCGGTACAACGCCCGTTTTTGTGGGCAACATTTTATTCCCGGGTCTGGTCACCCGTAACGTTGTGCAGTGGAAGAAAAATATTTTAACATATGAAAAAGTAAAGGATACAGCATGGCAGATTTAAACTCTCAACCAATGTCGATACAGTCACTATATGGCCTGCATAATGAAAACAAGCTGTATGTTAATCGTCGCTACCAACGCAAATTGGTATGGACTGCTCTTGAGAAACAAAAGCTCATAGAGTCCATTCTTAAAAAGTATCCAATTCCAGCAATCCTCATAGCTGAACGCGAAGAAGAATCCGGCTCATTTGAAATAATTGACGGTCTTCAGCGTTTGCAGGCAATCATATCTTTTATCGAAACCGCCTTTTCCACATTAGATGAGAGATATTTTGACGTTACGCAGTTCCCGACAGCAAAAGCTAGATCTGAAGATGGGCACTTTTCCTTCGATGCACAAACTCAGAAGTTAACACCAAAGGACATTAGTTCATTTTTAGATTATACCTTGGCTATTTCCGTCATGAGAAATGCCAGCAATGAAGAAATTGACGATGTGTTTGACAGAATTAATACCTACGGGAAGCGGCTCAGCGATCAAGAACGGCGACAGTCTGGGGTTCAGAACGACTTCTCGTCCTTGGTTCGCAATTTGGCGTGTTCGTTACGAGGAGATGAATCCGAAGATATACTCTTATTAAACTCAATGCCTTCAATTAGCATTGATCTTCCCAAATCCCAACATGGGTATGATGTTCGATCTGATGAAGTTTTTTGGGTTAAAAAAGGAATTCTTCGTTCGACTGATTTGCGTGATAGCATGGACGAACAGTGTATTGCTGATATTTCTGCTTCAATTATAGGGGGACAGATTATCGATCGTTCTAAAATGGCGTTAGATACAATTTTCCAACGTGGCAGTGCAGAGTCTGATAGAATCCTGACCGCTCTAGACGTATATGGAGCAAATAAATTCATGGATGAGTTCAAATACTGCATAGATCAAATTTTGAAAACCTGTGGCCAAGAAAAGTTAAGCACTATAGTCTTTAAAAAGACAACAAACAATGCGTTCCCATCGGTGTTCGCCATTATTATGATGGCATATTACGAACTAATCATTCTTGAGAAAAAAATGGTCAGTGATTTTGACTCTCTGAGGGCATCCCTAACTGACATTGCTGATAGAATTCAAACTGGCCAAAAAGCGACATCTCCTACAGAGCGGAGAAAGAATGTTGATACGGTTAAAGGCGTAATTCAAAGTTCATTCGTAAAGAGTGACTCTACCGTTAAAATCTACAATAACCATTCTTCATGCGATATTGAAACCGTTATACGAAGATCCGAGATTGAAGTGTCAGGTTATGAACTTAAACAAGGCATCCTTCCTTTAATCAACTCAGGCCGAGCTATCGACTCAAGCGTAGTCGAGAAGATATTGAAAACTATTTGTGCAATTGCCAACAACGGTCCTGGGAATGTAGGAAAAATAATTATTGGCGTTGCCGATACAGATTCAGACGCTTCCAGAATTGAATCTATAGATAGAATTTCTCCAAAGAAAATTGGGAAAAAGTATGTCGTAGGTGTTTCGAGAGAAGCCGTTGCCCTCGGTTGGAGCACGGAAGAATATTTCACTTATTGGAAGGAATCTTTGAAAAACTCGGCGCTATCTGAACCATTAAAGAGCTCTGTTTTATCTCACATGGATTATAATGACTTCTTTGGTCTTGGAGTTTTGGTTTTCACCATCCCAAAGCAGGCAGAGCTCTCATACTTTAATGATGAAGTTTATTGCAGAAACGGAGACTCCACTGAGTTAGTCGATGGGCATAAAAAAGTTGCCGATCTCGCAAAACGATTTTAAATGCGAAAAATTGCACAACCAGATCCTGGACCCTACTTGGACAACGCCCGTCGAGTCGGTCAAAGTTTGATTCCCAAGCGGGTCAGGATTAACGTTGTGTGCAGATAGATGAAAATAGAACAAAGCAGAAAAATCATATTACCTGGCTGGGTTAAAGCTGTACTGATCTGCACCGTCATTGGTGTTAACATAATTAACGCACTTCATCGTTCTCAAGAGGCTTCAATACGGGCCGAGGTCATAAGTTTTCTAAATACTACAAATGCAAATACGGTTGTAAAAGTAGATGGAATCATAGCCACAAATTCAGAAATCATCATCTCTGAACTAAAAGAAATAAGTAAAGCCAGAGGCAATCATTCTCACCCTCTCGAACCATTTGGAATCATCATAGAAAATGGAACCAACACATTGAAATTAGTCATGGCAAGAGATTCAAAAGACCCTGTTGTATACTGGATTCACGCTCCAGATCTTAGCCCATATTATTACGAGAGTATTGGTGGAATAAGAACCGATATTTTTAACAACAGAAAATAACACACAACCAGAACATGGAGCCTACGGTGAAAACGCCCGTTGATCAGGGCGAAGTTTATGTGCACCGAGGCTCACGTTTAACGTTGGCAGATCATAGAAAATGAATGACAAACCTAAATCTGAACACCGATTTGTCGGCACATGGATCGATGATGCTGAAGATACTGACGTAATAT
>JAROBA010000083.1 GCA_029432815.1 Pontiellaceae bacterium B1224
ACGAATCTGGTCGAGGGCCCATGGATCGACGTGACCAACGGGATTACTGCTGAAGATCTGGTTTCCGTAACGAATACGGTGTCCGGGGATCAGCAATTCTACCGGATTTACATCGAATACTAGGCGGATCACCACAAATTGGACCGATGCGGTGTGGGATAGGTCGGGAAATATAAGGAAATATAATGAAGAACTTAATAGGAATCGTGGGGTCGATTATAGTGCTATCCGTCGGAGTGCAGGCAGCCGATATCAGTTACTCCGGCACTGTCACGGATGCTCAAACCATTGGGGCTGGGGACAGGCTGCTGCAGCGGGACGGAAATACAGCCACGATCACAACCGGCGGCTCTGTAACGATCACAAGCACAAGCACAGCGGGTTCCCTCCTCGGTCAGCTCTCGACGGGAGCATTGATCATCGATGGAGGCGATTTGAGTGTTTCCGCGTCCGCCAATTTTATCATTGGAAATGGCACAGGAGGGAATGGCAGCCTTGATCTGCGTGCCGGCACGCTGACGTTGGCTCCGACTGGTGATCTCATCATCGGGCGTGATGCAGGGACTGGGGTGCTGACCATCCGTGGAGGCGTGGCTGTTTTAAATCAACAACCGGTTTTCGATACACATGAACCTGCTGATCCGGGGTTTGGATCCATCGATTTTGCCGACCAGATCGGCGGCGGAGCCAGTGACGGCACCCTCACGATTTCCGGGGCGAATGCGGCGTATTATGAATCGCTCTACACGGGGGATGATCTGACCTATAACGGGGATAACAGTATCTATTCGTTCTACGAGGTGTTCTCGGTAAGCAATGAAACCCTCAGCGTGCTCCCGGCGGTGGGAGCCGGGTCCGGCAATGAGGATCCAACCCGACCCAATGTGATCATGATTTATTATGACGATATGGGCTATAGCGATATGGGGGCATACGATACGACGCAGACATCATTGACTCCGCGTCTGGACACGTTTGCATCTGAGGGAATGAGGTTCACGGCCGGGCATTCAGCCGATGCGGTGTGTACGCCGTCGCGTTATGCTCTGATGACCGGGCGCTACTGCTGGCGCACGTCGTTGAAAACCAGTGTCAACGGAGGATATACGCCGTCGCTGATTGAAGATGACCGTTTCACGTTTGCAGAAATGTTCAGATCATTCGGCTATAAAACGGCGATGGTGGGAAAATGGCATATCGGCATGCAGTTTTATGATCCATCCGGTAACCCGATTGGCGATCTGGCAAACAACTCCAACGTGCTGGATGGTGACAACACGACCACCACCGGTGATTCGATCGACTTTTCGCATGCGGTATCAAGTACTCCATACCACAACGGGTTTGATTACTATTTTGGAACGCCGGCCTCGCTGGATATGCCGCCGTATGTCTGGCTGGAAAATGAGACGGTATTGTTCAAGGGTGGGTTCGTGACCAACGGCGTGGTCGATTTTTCCCAGGCGCGTCCGGCAACCAATGCTGACCTGTTGGAGGGCGAGCCCATTGATGCCGTCAATAATGTGCGGGACGGGGTGTATGATCCAAACTTTATCGTCTCGGACTATCTGCAGGTTCAGGCGGCCAAGGTGGCTGATCTCATTGAGGCCAGAGCGAATGATGGCGCGCCCTTCTTTATCTATGTGCCCATGCCGGCACCGCACCGACCCTGGGCGGTGGATGCGGACTTTGCAGGCAGCACGCCCTACAGTTATGGCGACTATCTCGCCCAGACCGACCATTACACAGGCCTGATTCTCGATGCGCTGGCCGATCCGGACGGGAATCCGTTGACCGACGACAGCATGGTGAGCAATACCGTGGTCTTTATTTCAAGTGACAATGGTCCTGAAAAGATCGCCCAAACCGCAAACCTTGCGGCTGGATATGACGGGAACGGTTCATTCCGTGGGCTGAAGCGCGATAATTGGGAGGGGGGCACCCGGGTTCCGTTTTTGGTTCGGTGGCCGGGAGTGGTCGAGCCCGGCACCACCGATCATGCCTGCTGGCAGGGGGATTTCTTTGCTTCGATGGCGGAATTCCTTCGGTATGACTTCTCCTCAGACGAAGCCCCGGATGCCGAGAGCTTTCTGCCCATTCTTTTGGGGGAAGAGATGCCGGAATTCCGGCGCGAAGGATTTGTTCAGCATTCCATGGAAGGACAGCTGGCCATTGTGGACAAAAACGGAGAATGGAAGCTGCTCGACGGTACGGGCAGCGGCGGCTATACCGAGACGTACGATGCTGATAATATGTTGATCAGCGGAGTGGGCGGAACCGTCTTCGGAACCCCGCGGCAGTTGTTCAATTTGCTGAACGATCCCGGAGAGCGCACCAACCTCCTTACGGTGGCATCACCTACGCAGGATGCGCTGGATAAGGAAGCGGAACTCTATGCCCTGTTGAATGAGTTTCGTGGAAACACGTCCTATGGAACGGATGGCGACAGCAATGTGCCGCCGTTTGACAGCGACCGGGACGGCATGGCCAATTCTTATGAAAAGCTGTATGACGCTCTCGATCTGGATGATCCAACGGATGCGGGCGTAGATCTGGAGCCGGACGGTTTAACGAATCTGGAAGAATACGAGGCGGGAACCAGCCCGGTCGATCCGGATTCCGACGGGGATCGGTTGGGGGACTACCAAGAGGTGCGTACCTATGGAACGCTCCCGATGGATCCACATTCCGATGCGGACAGCTTGCCCGACGGCGATGAGGTCCTGATATGGGGCACCGATCCGCTCAGCGCGGACACGGACTCGGACGGTGCAGGCGATGACTATGAACTCTCGGTTTTTACCAACCCCAACAACCCGGAATCGGTTCCCGGCTCCGGCAGCGGAGGCCTGGTCGAGATTGAACTCAGCCCCTCCGTGGTGCAGTTAGCTGGATATAACGGGACAGCAAATGATCCGGCAGTTGAGGGCGATGCCTCCAGCGGTTGGGCTGAAGCGGGCAGCACGTTTGTCCGGTCACGTGCCACGGGTGGGAGTAACCCGCAATGGAAGACGCAACTGTTCCTTCATTTCGACCTGAGTGAGATTCCGGAGGGATTCTCAAGCGCACGGTTGCGCATTTATCAGAACAACCGGTTGAATACTCAATACAGTGCCGACCTCCAGGTGGCTCGCGTGACCGAGGGCTGGGATAGTTCCGTCGGAAACTATCCCGTCTATGACAGCACCGGGGTTGCGGATGCACTGGTGTTTGGCAACAACAGTGACTTCGGTACAGCCATCGACGCATCCGGATTCTTTAGCGGCACGGTCGGAGTCCCGGGTACGGATGAAGGGTTTGATGTTACGTCTTTGGTGGAGGGCTGGTTCAATGGCACCATCACCAACTGCGGGTTACGTGTGGCATTCGACGAGGAAGATTACGCCGGCGCGGCTTTTTCCGAAAGCGATGATCCAGCCACCACCAACCAGAATGAGGCGCTGCAGCTGATCCTGTCTGTCAATTCGGCTTCGCGGACGGATGTGGACAGTGACGAGGACGACCTGTTGGACAGCTATGAAATGGATACTTTCGGGAATTTGGATCAAAGCGGCGGAGACGACAGCGATAACGACGGCGTGATCAATTTTGTTGAACAGTCTCTCGGGAGCGATCCGACCACGAACGCTTCGCTTCCGGTGATCCAGCTGGTCACGACCAATGCGGCGGATGTCGCATTGAGCTATCACCGCTACAACCAGGCCGGGTTGGGCGTTGAGGTGCTGGTTTCCGAGAATATGACGGAATGGACGGATTTCACCCGGTTCTATCAGATCGCGGATCCCGCACCGGCCAGCGAACTCGGTGACGGGTACGACAAGGTTATGCTGGAACCTGTATCCACACTGCCGGGACAGTTGTTCTATAAGATCCAGATCCATACGTACACGAATGAGTGAGAAGGCTCTTGGATTTTTTCCAATCCTTGGAAACAGGACGGTGGAATTTTCCAAGGGTTGGAAGGGCGGCGGGAGGTTCCATCCGGCCGGCGTGGGGTTCATCGTGTCCTGACTACTGACTTGAGTAGGTAGACGGATTTACTTTCAGGGGGGGCGCGATTGCACCCCGTGACAAATTTTGAGCGAGTCGTATACTACTATCTCTTATTAGTAGAAAAACACCGGAACGGGATGGCTAACGATGAGATTTTAGATGACGAAAACAGTTGGGTTCCTGATAGAGCTGAGTCTCGCCTTCGGTGCGAACGCTGCGGATCTTGCGGAACCCTAGATCTGACTGGTTTCTCGAACGATCATGGGATCAATGCCGCACGAATTTGTAAATGAAGCGTTACAGAGAAAAATTGATGAATCGTAAACTCAAAGTAGTCATCGCGGGCTTGATGCTTGCGGCGGGAGCCGCGCAGGCTGCCGTTATCAGTTACTCCGGCACGGTCACGGATACCCAAACCATTGGGGCCGGGGATCGGCTGTTGCAGAAGGACGGGAATACAGCCA
>JAROBA010000084.1 GCA_029432815.1 Pontiellaceae bacterium B1224
TTTATTTTTTGATTCTACGCTTCTTGTATGGCTAGGGCGTTGAGAGTTGAATATCCCGGTGCGCGATATCACGTGATGAGTCGCGGAAATCAGAGTCGTAATATTTTCGAAAGACAGGAAGACGCTGATTTATTCATACGTTGTCTGGGCGAGATGTGTGCGCGTAATCAGGTGGTCGTTCATGCGTGGTGCATGATGAGTAATCACTATCATCTGCTGCTGGAGACGCCACAAGGGAATCTGATTGATGCAATGAAGTGGTTTCAGGGAACCTTTACCCAGCGTTATAACGCGCGTCGCCAGTTGTGGGGGCACCTGTTTCAGGGCCGGTATAAAGCTAAAGTGGTTGACGATGATAATCCTTCATATTTTCGGGCTGTCAGTGAATATATTCACCTGAACCCGGCGGAGGCGGGACTGGTAAAACCCGGAGAGCTTTCAGGTTATTTGTGGAGCAGTTACCCGCTGTATTTGAAACCCGCGTCCAAGCGCCCGGATTGGCTGAACGTGCTTTCGGTTTTGAATGCATGCGGTTTGGCCAATGATTCCCTCAAGGCCCGCCGGGCTTTTGAATCCTATATGAACCTTAGACATGAGTCTCTAAGGCTGGGCAAGTTGAATGCTGAGGAGCAATCGGAGTGGCGCCATATGGAGCGGGGTTGGATCCATGGTTGTAAAGAATTTCATGATCGCATGCGCGAAAGCTTACAGGAGCAGGGTAAAAATCCAGAAGAGCAGGACCAGAAAAGAGAATTGAGCGAGGCAGCCGCAACCAAGGTGCTAAAAAAATGTTTGGCTTATTTTGATCTGGAGCCTTCGGACCTGACGCAGCTTGCTAAATCTGATGCGAGAAAGTTTTTAATAGCCGGGTTGCTTCGGTATCACTTTCCGGTGAGAGTGCGCTGGGTGAGTGAGCAGTTAGTGATGGGGCATTTTACCACGGTGAGCCGAGCTATGAAGTTTTATGATGATCCGGGAGGGAACTGGGCGAAGGAAAAAGAATGTATTCTAAAATTCATCGGCTGACCCCTTTTTCCTTTTTTAGAAAATGTGTGGAAGAAAAATACCTCTTCATCAATCAAGGCTTGTTCATAATATTCTCTTCCGTCATGTCCTTCATTATAATCTTCATCTGTTACGATACGATGGTCATTTAATTCCAGAACAATCCATCCCTCATCTTCTATACATCCCTTTGCTATGTATATCGCATTTTGGGTTGTTTGATCTTTAATCCAACAATTGATAAATGCTCCGCCAAACTTTTCATCATGTTGAATTGATGGATCTTGCACTCCCTCAAACGTTAGGAATTGCATTGGTATTCTTTCGTGTAATTCGTATTCCATATTAATCAGCGAACGTTATGGGTGAGCCGCCGGTGAACATAAACTTCACTTAATCAACTGGCGTCGGCCACCGTAGGCTCCACCCACTGGTTCTGCCTATTTTTTATATCCACCCAAGCATTCTCAATGCTTGAATTGACCCAATGACTGCAAATAACCATGAGCCAACCAAAGCAACTTGAATTGCATTGATCATAAAATTTCTTGTTCTCTCAAATGATTCTTTTCGTGCTGCTTTTCTAAAAAACAACAGCAATCCCCAAAAGGTTGGGTAACATCCAGAAATCCCAAACCCTAATGATGTTCCCATTTTTACTGTGGGGTCATTTGTGTAACCCATTCCCATCATAATCCAAATTGGGAACGACATTCCAACAATGATAGCAGTTAACCCAGAAACGATGATGAAGGAAAAATCCAAGGGATGATTCTTGATGTAATTTCCCATTCTATTTTTGCGTTCAGGAATCATTTTCTTTTTACATGCAGAACGTTACACGTGACTTTCGGTGCACATAAACTTTGACCTAATCAACCGGCGTTTTCACCGTAAAGTCCATGTGCTGGTTGGGTTATTTTTCCTGTTTCGCTTTGTAACGTTTGAAGCACTGGATAACCACGTCATTTAGAGTTTTCTTATCGTCATCATATTCAAGTCTCAGATCTTCATCTACATGCGTTGCCTTGCTGATGAGCTTTCCGTTTTTGAAAAACGAAATGGTGACAGTGTCTGTTGTTGTTGATCCTCCAATATGATCACTACTGTAATATTCGATTATTTTTTCGAGATCAGTTTTGTCTTCAAGGGAAAGAGGCCATTTATTCTTTTCGTTATAATTTTCTCCGTAATAGATCAAAGAACTGTCAGTGAGCATGACATTGGTTACTCTGCTATGGAAACAACCTACAGATTTAATGTTTATCTGAATTTTTTCATCCGACTTGAGCTCTGTAACTTTCGGGATTTCAGATGCGATCGCTGAAAGCGAAAAACTTAGGGCTATGATTTTGATAATTATTTTTTTCATATCCATACCCAACGTTACGAGTGACCCGCTTGGGAATTAAACATTGCTTTCAAAATCGGGCGTTGTCCAAGTAGGGTCTACTCGCTGGTTCGCTCTATTTTATTTCGTAAATCACTTTTCCTTCAGTGAAAGAAATATCCAACGAAGTTCCTGTTTCTTCGGACATGAGTTTCAGTAGTTCGTAACAGGATAACTTTCCATATGATCGCTTGTAGTTGAACTCATCTACGTTTGCACTGATTTTTACCTCAACAGATAATGGTAACTCATACGAGGTCCAGCTATCACCTGTACCACATGTTTGTATGGCTTCTTGCAGGAAGGCTGTCATTCGTTTCTTGCGTTTGGAAGGACCTTCATACAATTCTGGACAGTTTCCCTCTGCCAATGGAAATTGATGACTCAAAAACTGTTTGGCGTATGCCAAACTAGATTCTCTGACATCGATCTCGTTAAGTTTTGTGACCTTCCCTTCAGATATATGATAGACAATATCTTTTTCTAGAATCAAAGAGTCGTAATACTGACCAATCAGTCTCCCGCTATGGTATCTTATCGTTCCAGAATACCATGTGGCGAGGACTCGCTCTTTGGCCTCGGGGAAGAATTTTGTAAGTGGATATTCTTTTGTAGGTAGTGCCACCTTGACTAGATATAAGTTGCCTTCCTGTATGACCCACGTGCATTGCAGGTATGGTCTGTTTGTGCTGCAAAACTGATCAAATTCAACCACCTTCGTTTCATCGCAGAAATACTTCAGATAATCATCCATAGGATATTCCCAAATGACCTCATCTTCTCCATTGACGAGAATCAAGTCGGGATTTCTGTAGAATATGGACCCATAGGATTCTGCGATCAGAACCATGGTAGCAATGAGTGTGAGAATCTTTTTCATATTTCTATAGCGAACGTTCAGGCTGACCTGCCGTGCGCATAAACATTGACTGAATCGACGGGCGTTTTCACGGTAAGGTCAAGCCTCTGGTTGGGCAAGTTTTGGTTATCCGCCCTCTGTTGCATTTTCCAATTTTACTCGATTGATAATTATGGTTTCACTTTTTGGAGTTTGGGGAGGATGTGTATATGGGAATTCAATTTCATCAGGTTTAGACCAAAATGAAATCGCATCCTTTTCTGCCTGTCGCCAATCATGATCAGCAGGGATTCGTCTCCACACAAAAACAATGGGCTTAAGGTTGTGCTCTAATAATTCTCTTATCCATTTATATACAGGTCTTTGGTCATTTCCTTCTGCATGTTCAATGTGCTCTGCTAAACGCCATTCTCTCCGCTTGTGTGTTTTCCCGATGTACCGCAGAGAACTGTCTCTGGGATCAAGTAAACCGTAAATTAAATATCGACCGACTCTTGGCATAATCTCTTGTTTTATTTTCCGTGCCCAACGTTACACGTGACCTTCGGTGCGCAAAAACCTTTGACCGAATCAACCGGCGTTTTCACCGTAAGGTCCATGTGCTGGTTCGAATTTTTTTGATTATTCCGATTATCCACAAAACGATTCCAGTAATTCCTAATCCGATTCCTTGGATCAAGATTGTTACTGATGTGACATTGTTTGGTTGTGGAGCTGGTGCTCCAGGAATGCCTTGAGCTCCTTCCACTATTTCATCTGTACCGTAGAAATATGAGTTCAAGCCAATGGCTGTAATAATGAAGCCTAAGATAATCAAGATTGCTCCGCCTTGGGCGTAAGGATTTCTGTCAGGCTTGATTTTCTTTTTTTTCATTTATCTATTCGAACGTTACGGGTGACCCTGAGTGGGTTGTGCTGAGCCTCCCCCCATCATCAAACCAGTGACCTAAAAAAATAAAATATAATTTGGTCTGGTTTTATGCCGAGTGACCGAAGGTCGCGAGGGGCGA
>JAROBA010000085.1 GCA_029432815.1 Pontiellaceae bacterium B1224
AAAAAATCGGAACTGACTATATGGAACAGACATCAAAAACCTTAACAAAAACGGGTGCTTACGCTTTGTTTGCACCCTCTATGGGATGACAATGATATGAAGACATTTATCCTAAGCCTATTCGCATGCGTTCTCTTGACAGTCCAAGGATGTATGCCTGCAAAGAATGAAGAACTAAAAGAGTTTACTCAATTCATTGATGAACTATCACAGGTAAGCGAGTTTGCAATATTAGATCCATTTATGGAGGAATGGCATGTCATCACCAATAAAGCTACTCGATTGAAAATAGTTGAATGGGTTGAGTCGCAAACTGTGGAGTTTGATGAAGAAGCGACTTTGGAATACCGAAAAGGAACGCGTTGTGGTTGTGCATATTCATTTGTGATAGAAATATCGCCAAGTAACAGCGTTGTATTCAACAGCCACAACATCTACTTATTCGATGAAGAAATTCTTTACCGGCGAACCGGTGATAGTCCAGATCCATTGCAACACCCATTGGCAATAATCGGAGTTTTTAAAGAGGCGGTAACCATCAAGCTTTCACATGATAAAGCAGTTCTACTTATGATGATTATGGAAGAAATGGAATATGAAGAATTAAGTGATGGAGTGCGATCTACTGTCGAGCGTGTGCGCGGACAACTCGAAGAACTGAGAACCGAAGAAATGTATGAGGACTACGAAGGGTTTCGGAAAAAAACGGAAGAAAAAGCTGAGAAATACTATTGGTAAAAATACAACTAAAAGCCGAACCAGCGAGTTGAGCCTACTGTGAAAACGCCCGTTGAGTCAGGCAACGAACAAGGCACAGCGGCTCACTCGTAACGTTAGCTAGTAATATTATGACAGAAAAAGAACTTAAAATATTAGACGAGATAAAATCTTATCCATTCGGACCTCCTGATTGTATCTGTATGGATCTGGAGCGTGTATGCGTCGATTTATCCAAATGTTTTATCTTAGACAAAATCGAAACAATACCTTCTCCACGGGATGTCTATAACCTATTCCTTGACCTGATTTTTGATCACGAGCTTTATAAGGAAAATAAGGATTGGGTTACTCATGAAGACATTCCCAATTGGAGTGAATTACTTCGGGACTACTATCCGGATAAATCTAGAACTTTAGTTCATTTTGAAGCTCTCCTTTTCAATTGGAATGAGTGGGTTTACTTAATTGGAAAAGAGTTACTTAATATTCCGCGTTCTGAAGATAATAGAATGTATAACTATTGGATTGATGCCGATTGGATTTTTGTATCAGCCTTCTTCAAAAGGTTTTCTGACTCCATGTACGATGGAATGAAACTCGCTGATTTTGAAAATATGCGAAAATATGGATTTTCATTATATGAATCTCTCTTTCGAACTAGTGCAGGAGGTTCTCTTGAGAAAGTTCAGGCCGATTTAAAGCGTATGGCAGACGAAATCAATGAGGTTAGTGCAGAAATAAAAGAAAATATTAAAGAAGGCCATTATCAAGAAGCTGTTACCTCAGTAGAGAGTGTCGTTAATTATAGGCTCGGTTTCTTTTTGGAAAGCTATGGGAAGAAGGTTCGAGGGTTGAGTTTTCATAAATTGCTTAAGAAAGCATGTGAAACCAAGCCTGACAGTTGTGATTCAGATTTAATTGAAAAACTGAATGTCTGGCGAAAAAAGAGAAATGAAGTTGTTCATAATCGACTTCCAAGAAATTCTAGAAGCAAGAAAATAGACTCAGATACTTACAGAGATATTCTGAAAGAAGTGGCCATAGAAGGATTGTCATTGAGTGAAGAATTAAACAATTGGTGTGTTAACTTTATATACGAAAAAGTTAAAGAAAGCTAACCAGCGAGTAGACCCTACTTGGACAACGCCCGTCGATTCGGTCAGCGTCTATTTCCCAAGCGGGTCAGGATTAACGTTCTGCATAGATAAAAAATGAAATATACACACATAGCTTTCTTGGTAATTTTATCACTCTCGGGATGTTCCAGAACGGCAGAAAAACTGAATCAAAATGAGTTACATAAGAACATAATTGCTCAAGCACAAACCGACTATGACTATCCAGATCCGTACTTCACGGTGGACGACATTGTTTCGATGCAAATAATTCACATTGATTCATATGAAAACTATACGATTTACAATAAATTTACCCCGTCTGAAGATGACACACGTTACCCAGTAACCAACAAGATTCATGTAGCCCAAATTAACGAAATCCTTCAGGAGTCGCTTTCCACAATGCAGAAGGAATCACTCCCCGGAATTGATCCTTGGACTGTAATGATTATTGAAATCTGGCTTGAGGATGAAATCAATCCTTTAGGGTTTGGTCTGTCTAAGAAAGTTGAAGGACTCCCACTTATGGCATCGGTCTGGAATGACCGTGGTTTCTTTGCCGTTGGTCGCTGGCAGGATCTTTTCGATATTTTAAGCAAAATAGGTCTCCCAATTGAGGATTTTGAAGTGCCTGAAAGCGGCGATGGACCTAGGCGTTTCCGATGAAATAAATTCGCAGAACCAGAGGTTGGACTTTACGGTGAAAACGCCTGTTGATTCGGTCAATGGTTTATGCGCACCGAAAGTCACCCTTAACGTTAGAATAAAAATATCAATTCTTATTAGTCGTTAAAATTACTTCCTCTTTATCTTCATTTGTGTTTTCGCTTCTACAGTTGAGAATCAAAGTAAACAAGGAGAAGATTATGAAATTAATATTGCCCGCACTTCTGCTAGTCATAGTTTCATTAAGCACAACCGGATGTTCGCTTTTTCAAACATCAAAATTAGGGAAAACATATGCTGAACAACAAGCCGGATACAGTTATATCCCTGTAGAACCTACGACGGTAAAAATAAACAACAAATACCCGTCTAAAGATGGAAATTCAGAATTAATATCCAAGGTTTCGATATTGAATGCATTGCCTGACAACTCAGTCAGGATAGCTACTCGACAAATTTCGGGAAAGGCTGATTTTGGTGTTCCTATGTACGGTGCTGATATTGGCTTCGAAGGCAATACTTATGAAGTCATAATTGACTTCGTGAACACTCAAACTATCAACAAGCAGTTTATGGGAAAATGGTACGTTAATGTTCATGATAGAGTTAAAAAACTGAACCGTGCATATCCTTTCGAGCAATCAGTATTGGAAATGCCTGCAACCGATTTGTATGAAAATTGGACTCTCAAAGCATACTTGCCAACCTTATCTAGTGAAGCAGAGCGTACTTCATACCTAGAGGAAGATAAGAAACGACCAGAATATAAATCAATCGTTTTAAGAACTCCCGATGGAAAGGTGGATACTATCCCATATGAAGAGATTCAGATAAGTTATGAGCCTTTCAATATCCCAGTATACATCGGGATTGGATTACGATTAAAAGCTAATGTAACCGTGATTAAAGGCGAAGTTAACCTCTCAAGCTTACCAGCTCTCACGGCCGCTGTGTCTGCGGGAAGTGCCACGGGAACTATGTCAGTTCAAACTATAGGTGTTAGTGGCAGAGCCGCTCGCTCAAATTTGTTGCTTTTGGATAAAATTGACTCAACAACAATCCAAAATGCTGTGCAGGTTCTTTCTTCAATCAAGGCATCAATTGAATCTGAAGAAACATCAGTAACTCCCAGAATTGTTGGCTTCCACAATACTATTGGTGCAGGATCGCAGGGAGTAAACCTTATCCATTCTCTTTTAGCTGGTGATGACAATATTGAATTAACACTTGATCCAAACTCTTTCGCAACAGGATCAACAAGCGAGAAATCAGAAACCAATGGTAAATGATAACCATTCTAACCAGTCATCTGAGGTGATCCGTCAACGCTAAAATTTGACTTTCACCGGTCCGTTTAGCTTGTAAACATCGGGGTGTTCTGCAATCAGTTTAATTAAATTTGAGCCGCGTTTT
>JAROBA010000086.1 GCA_029432815.1 Pontiellaceae bacterium B1224
GTCTAGTATCTAGACACTGTAACGTTCAAAAAAGAGAACCTGTCGAGTGATTCGCTCAGGTTCTCAGCTGTTTCCACGGATTTCAGTTACACCCCCAAACGTACGGAAGACCGGGTGGAACCGGTCCCTCCAGCGTAACAGCTAGGAATTCAGCCACTCCACGAACGTTTCACCGTAGTGAAAAGTGATTTCTTCGCCGGGCTGAATATCGCGAAGTGCATGCAGCTCCTCGCCATCGAATTCTGCATTCGGTTCGTGCGCGTGGTTCAGAAACTTCAGATCTGTCGTTCCGTTCACGCCGTATTCTTTTC
Organism: Pontiellaceae bacterium B1224; assembly: GCA_029432815.1. Taxonomy (GTDB): domain Bacteria; phylum Verrucomicrobiota; class Kiritimatiellia; order Kiritimatiellales; family Pontiellaceae; genus Pontiella. The sequence continues at coordinate 312 of JAROBA010000086.1, forward strand.
CGTCTTCATCGGTCACCCACAGCACATACGTGTCATCCTCTTCGGTGAGTTCACCGTGGTAGGTTCCAATTTTCACTCCGGCTTCAATCGGCTCAACGGCATAAACGCCCTTGCCGTGAATTCCGCTTTTCCGCACTTCCAGTTTATGCATATTCGGCATTCAGTTCTCCATCTTCAGCGTTCGTTGAATACAGCCAATCTGATCGGAAACATGGTGCGAAACATACACCAGCGTCGTTTCACTGCTGCGCCCAATGTGATCAATCAAATTCAAAATCGTGCGGCGGTTCACTTCGTCCAACCCCTGACACGGCTCATCCAGAATCAAAAGTGCCGGACGTTTAATCATCGCCCGTGCAATCAGAATCAAACGTTGTTCGCCATACGACAAGCTTCGCAGCGGACGCATCATTTTATGTCCCAAATGCAGCATCGTGATCCATTCCTTGGCGCACTTCATTTCGTGCAGCGATGGCTTCCGATACAGCCCAATCGAATCGTGCAGGCCCGAAATCACCACATCCAGCACCGCAGCCGAAACGCGGTAGTTCACCTGCACCGATGACGACACGTGCCCGATGTGTTTTTTAATGTCCCACACACTTTCGCCCGAACCACGACGGATTCCAAAAACATTTACGTCATTGGAATAAAGTTGCGGGTGATCGCCCGTCACCATTTCCAACAACGTCGTTTTACCGCATCCATTCGGTCCGGCCACCTGCCAGTGCTCGCCCGGCATCACCCGCCAATCCAAACTCTGGAAAATCACCGAATCCCCATACGCCACGCGAACCTGTTTCAAATCGATCAACGGAATCGAGTCATCCAAATTCAGTCGTTCCCGTTCCGGCGGTTCCGGTAAGGTTTCCGGCAGTTCGTTCATTTTGAAAAACCGCTCCAACTCCTCCCCATGGGTTACCGTATCCACCAAACCAAATTCATCGATCAGATAAATTTGCTGGATTGCATCGACAATTTCATCCACACGGTTCAGCAACAGAACGAGCTGAATCCCCTGCTCAATCAACAGATTCAGCATCGTCTTCAATTCATCCTGCGCCAAGGCATCCAATCCATCAAACGGCTCATCCAGAATCAAGCGTTGCGGCTTCTCCGCCAACGCCCGACAAATCTGCGCCTTGCGAAATTCTCCCGTCGAAAGATATTTCAACCCACGCTCGAGAATACGCTCCATGTTGAAGGCTGAAAAATAGCGCTCCAATTCCGGCGTAATGGCTCCCGCTTCCGCAATAAAATCCGCCACGCTTCGCCCCGGATCGGGGCGATCCATAAAATCCGAATCATCATTCCGCCGCTCTTCCTCAATCACCGCAATCTGCTGCTCCAACGAAACCAGCGCACACGGAACTTCCGAACATTGGAAAAGCTCATCCGCCAGCTGGCTCTTGCCCGATCCATTCGTTCCGAGCACCGCACACGATTTATTTTTTTGTTCTCGAAGAAACTGATTAATTTGCTGAATCATTAAGGCACGGTAAGTTGAATCGTCCGCTTTTTCAATCCCGCGTCGGGCAGGGTTTGGGGCCACGATTTTTTTTGATTGTAGCGGCGTCCTCGCCGCGTGTCGGCGGAATGTCCTTGCGTGCGCAATGCGACGCGGACGTCGCGTCTACGATTTATTGTACATGCACTCGATAACCATAGGCTGAAGATAAATCCGTGGCCAATAGTTTGTAGACTCCTCGAAGGTAAGGGAACTTTTGAAATGGCCAGTCGGCCAAGCTCCATCCTGCATAATCTAGCTTCCATGACTTTCCGTTTAGAATTAGATATCTGTTCTTTAGATCAACGGGATCGTTTTCCGCATCTTCTCCCACAAGTACTACCTGTTTCGGAAGAGACATATCAGCATTATTGATGTGATACTCATGAAGTATGGGGCAGGACATGAAACCTTCGCCCTCTCTCTCTTCGAATCGGTAAATAATCGAGATATCTGGAGCTCTATATGGCGATTGCACCAGAGCAAGCTGATTGCCAGTTACAAATTGTGAGTAGTTTATGATTAGCTTCTCAAGAAGCGCACGAATATTCTTCCGCATGCGCTCCTTATCGCTGTATCCCCAAGTCCACGGGAAACATCTCTCGTCTGTCGGCTCCCATGGATTCCTGATAACTTCTAGGTTAGCAGAAGAAGCAAAAGACAATGCATCCTCAAAAACGTGGATAGGGATAAAAATTGACCGAAACTCATATGAGCTCAATGCTGGTAAATAATCCAAACCTAGGTCGGGAAACCTATTTAAGGATGGCTCCATGCGATCAAGATCAATGTGTCCTATGTGCACACGAGAAGGATCTTTCGGCAGTGGGAGATATCGGTGACATGCTTTAGGAAGGTTTTCGTAAAAAGCTTTACGCAACTCGGTCAACGTATATTCATCTTTGCGTGACAAGCCAAGACATCGTGGATATAGGTTGGCAAACTGAACCAGTGTATTTTGTGCGAGTTCCAAACCATGAATCACGAACTTGTACTTCTTCATTGCAATTTCAATAGGGCGTTGAAGAAACTCTAAAGCTTGCTGTTTCGGTGGAATCATTGCCGATCTGGTTGACCAATTTGACTCTAACACAGAAGGATCATAAGAGTCGTTTTCGAATATGCTGGGGCTTTTAATTCGGGTCACTAGTGGTTGCTTTGTCCCAAGTTCTAAACGGTAGTGTTTGTATTGTACAATTTCATCTGAAGTTTCGGCAATTCCAACGCCAATTTTCCATGCGCGTGGGAGGATTCGTTCCTTGATGATTTGAAAGTCACGATCCAATAGTGCGTTTAGTTCTCCTACATATTCCTGAAAATATGCGAAATCATCAGGAGAAACTCCTTCTATTTCCAATTCGTTCGCGACCCGTTCCTCGAATTCTGGAAACTTCACTATTCTTTGATTGTAATCGGATGCAATGGCCTGCCATCTATCTAAATAACGCCCCGATGTATCGATTTCATCTTCAGCGGAAAACTTGATGGTAAAGGTTTTTTGGTTCTCCTTGAATTCAGGCATCCCCGCATAAATGTGCCGCCACATCACTCGTTGTTCCTCTGTGTCGCAGGCAATCAACAAGACCGGTGATGATGATGACTGGCTATAGGCTAATAGCGATGTTGGACAACTATAGGAGCGAGCGCCATCGGGTATTTTACGGATTTGAACGTCAAGCTTGCCTTGTGGAATGGAACGTGAATCAACAAGCTCGACGGCACCGTCAATATTTGGGTGTTTATCCCGCTCCTTAATATCAAGCTTAAGTCGGTTTGTGTCGATTACGGACCGAAAGAGAGTAATGGCATCAGATTCTGCTGCATCATTTTTCGGATATGGAGATGGTTCACACATATTTTATTATCCCGCCGAATAACGCCTGTCATCCATTTGGCGAGGCTACTTCGATCAGTGCATAGAGTTCGGTCAGAAGGATAAACAGTCGCAGGACATTCCCCATTTTCCGCCCCCCGGTTTTCGTAAGCCTTTGAGGGATCGGCACAAACCGCTTCCATAAAGTGAAATGGTCTCCTTTAATA
>JAROBA010000087.1 GCA_029432815.1 Pontiellaceae bacterium B1224
CAGACCGATCCACGGCTGTACTCGTTGGTGGTGGTTCCCTCGATAACCTTTAAGTACCACATCAGGCTGCTGTCATCATTGATCGTATGATGCCCATACTGGAAGCTGATCTGAGGCAGGTCCACGATAACATTCGCCGGAATATCCACGGAAAAGGACATGGTCTGCGCGCCGGTTGCATCTGCTCCCGCCGCCGAAGTTCCGGCGCGGGTCGATCCGCCGATCGTGGCGCCGGCCGTACCGTTCTCATCGCCGATGGTTCCCTGGTTTCTAAGATCCGTCAGCGAGAATGCACTGGCCGTGACGCCCGCCAGCGTATTGCTGTCTGCCCCCGTATAGGAATCGCTCGCGGTTCCATAGGTGCCGTCTGTAATTTTAGCCGCATCCTCAAAATTATACACGATCGTGTCCAGATCACCGTACAGCACCGAAATCGATACCGTTGCAGGCGTACTGGTGGAACCGCTATCGTTCACCGTAAAGGTGAACGAGTCGGCGCCCCGGTAGCCGCTGTCCGGCGTATAGGTCAAATTAGGAGCAGTGCCGCTCAACGTGCCGTTGACCGGACCGTAATCCACACTGTAGGTCAAGGTGTCTCCCTCAATATCACTTCCGGCCAGCATAATGTCCACCGGCGTGTCTTCCGGGGTCTCTACGCCCTGTGCGATAGCAACCGGCGTTGAGTTAAACGTTATATCACCATGCAAGGTCACCTTATCGAGAACCGATGCGGTCCCCCACGGGGAAGTTGTACCCCGTCCCCAGGCGTAGATACGGAACGTCACTGGTTCGGTCACGCCCTGATAATCGGCGTTGTCGGACAGATCCACACTCACCGCCTCATACGCCATGGTTCTTCCAATACTTGTAATGGTCGCCGAGCTCCCGATCAGATTTCCCGCTTCATCGGTCACGGCATATTCATCCACCGATCCTTCCGCGCCCTTGCTGGCCTTGAACGTGATCGCATCCAGATCCATCGTAACCTGCGCATCCGGCGTAACCGTAAAGGTAAAATAATCATCGCCAGCCACCGCATCGACTAACGAGGATGTGGTGGCATCATCAACGGCAATCATGACTGCCCCCAGGGTGTTCGTATCACCAAAGGCCTGCCCCTCGGCATCAACGCCACTCGTATCGCCGACCGTAGTCGAAAATCCGACATCCATCGGCGTCGTCAATGCACTGGCAGACACGTAGGGAGAGATGACCTCCGATACCTCAAAACTATCGCTGAAATCATAACCGGCGAGAATCGGTCCCCCTGTGCCCTGCAGCCGAATGTTATCAATCGCCGGATCGGCCGCATGCAGCTCGGTATTGCCTGTGCGGAATCGGAGAACCACATCAGCGTTTCCTGTAAAGGCTGAAAGGTCGACGGCCGCACTCGACCATGCAGCTGCACTACTGCTGTGCTGCTGTCCGTTTCTGATCCAGACATTGGTCGTCCATGTCGTTCCATCAAAAACATCCAGCGCCAGATAGTCGATATCGGCACCGTACAGATGGTAATCAAAACTCAGCATTGCGTTCTTTACATAACTGAAATCAACCGTGGCCTCAATCGAGGCTGTTTTGTAGGAACCGAGGCCGTGGTGGCCTTCCGCATACAGATAGTTCGAGCCATCTGAAGCCCCGTCGGGACCGGCTTCAGTTGTTGGTGTTTCCCCACTGTTGACCGTCCAGTCATAATCGTCATCGACGGACTGTTTCCATGCCCCTAAACCAATTTCAAAACTTTCTGCGTAAGACAGCGGATTCACGCCCGGGCCGACATCGAAGAGGTAACAATTCAGGCTTTGTGCCGGAATCGTGTCTGTAAATTGATCACCACTCACAAACGATGCACTAGACTCACCGATAATCGTGGTATTCGACGTCCAGCACATGTCATTCACATAATCGCGCAGCGTTGACCCATTCAGTGAAATGGGTACATCGGCATAATCGGTATCGCTCTTATTGATCACCCACAGGGCAATCTGGTCCCCTTTACGAAATGCCATGGTTTTCACATCAGTCAATGACTCTGTTTCAGTAGTGATATAGGTACTGTCTACCGCGTTATTCGAAAAATGTTTGATGATATAGTAGGCACGCAAGCGCTGTCCGGAGCCACCACTGGTGAAGTAAATAGGACGCGTTTCATTGTTTAATCCCCGCGACCATAGCTCAAAGAAAATTTCGCCTTTCAGCCCCGCCGCATACATATCGCAACGCCCCGCAAACTTAGCAACAGGGCTCGCAATTCCAAGTTCTTCTCCGGCGGTTGCCGCATGTCCGCCGGATGAGGTTTCATCATTATACAGCGGCTTGCCCAATGCGGAGCTTAACGCTTCAAGATCCGTCCAGCCTGACAATCCCATCCCGGTGTAGTCATGACTGCAAAAGCCCCAGTAGAGATCTTTCGTCCCCAGGCTCGTAACCGCATTCACATAATTGATCCCGGCTGAAATACTCCAAAACCCCTGATCACAGATCAGCGGCATGGCCACGCCGCGTGCGGACAACTCGCGCTGGAGCGAAGCAATTACATCATCCGCAACACCGGCCGGCATAAACGACGCCCACTCTTTCACGATAGACAGATAGGTAATCGACACGCCCTGCTGGTCCATATACTCGACATAATCGGCAAGAAAAGCGCCGTATTTTTCTGCATCGACGTCTTTGCTATCATAATCACAGATCCAGTCCGGAAGATTGTTTTCATCACCAAAGCCATCATAATCCGAGCGCAGGGTTGCAAAGAATTTTATATCAGGATTTACCGCCTTGATCTGCTGCATACTCAGCACCTGTTTAGCGTAGATGGCCCAATTTTTCGTGCCCTCTGAAATTTCCTGATTCTTATCGTACTGTACGCGGCAGGTATCAAAGTTAATGTCTTCAAATCCCCACTGGATGATTTGATCGGTGTTCGAAGCATTCTGAACGGCCGAGGCACTCCGCTCCATATCCCCGCCCATCATATCGATGGTTTGCTGTAAATCGGCAACGTTGACCGTAATCGACTGACCTCGGCTTAGTGCCGCCCCCATCAACCCGACCACCGTACATACAGCAATCCTAAAACCCTTTCGTTGCATTTGCCACATTATGCGACTTCCCTCGTTAAATTATCCCCAAAGTTGGCTTTAAGACCCTGCGCACTGGCGGTGGGGTTGCTCCAACCCGGATCCGGCAGTCGGTTACGCCGTCATGCATCCTGCCGACCGAGTATTGCTCCAAGTCACAGCCCCGTTCAATCAGGATCTCTTATTCGCTCTCCAGTTTGTAAAACAACTCGGGGTTATCACCGATTTCAAGTTCAACCGGCGAGGGTCCATTGGTGGCCACGCCCCATCCCGCCGAATTCATCAGGTTGGCATTGGTCAGCACATTATAGCTGCCGCCGCCCTCCCAGGACAGGCTCAGTGATCCGGCGGACATGGTCGCGCTGACCACCGGCTCAATGGCGCTGGACGTGCCGCTCAGCACAATATCGTCCATCCAGTTGGACTGGTTTTCCAGGTTGTGTCCCCGCTGGCCGGAAAAGCCCCAGATGAAGGTGACGGTGGTATCCGTCAGCTCCGTCAGACCCGTTAGTGTTACCGTGGCGACTCCGTCGGGATCATTCTCATAGCCCGCCGTCGTATCATTCCAGACCGATCCACGGCTGTACTCGTTGGTGGTGGTTCCCTCGATAACCTTTAAGTACCACATCAGGCTGCTGTCATCATTGATCGTATGATG
>JAROBA010000088.1 GCA_029432815.1 Pontiellaceae bacterium B1224
GTGATCAAGCCAGTTGAGCGGAATTAAAAACATGCTTCCGCCACTGGTCGTTTACTCTGTCTCTCAAATTTTGTTTTAATCAGTCGAACGTTCAGCATGACCCGACTCGGGAATTAAACTCTGTCCGAACCGACGGGCGTTGTACCGAGTAGGGTCCATGCTCTGGTTCGATTTCTTTTATTTAGAAGGATCGCTGTCGGTTTTTTTAGGGCATCGATTAAGGCCAAAAAAACTCGGCTTTTCTCCATGTTTTAGAGCTTCAGGAAAGTAATCTTCTACATTTATTGTAAATAGGTCATTAATGTTCAGCAGATATGTGTCGTCGATCATTAGCCCCAATATCCCATTTTTATCACATGATAAATTGGTTAAACGTCCGTAACGACTAAGTATTAACTTCCCGTTGACTATAAGCATATAGCAAGGGTCGTCCTGAAATGACTGGCTGTAGACAGGTTGAGTAATAATAGCCGCCCAACCTAATTTTTTATTAACAGTCCACTCTGTTACATTGTACAATTTAAAAAGGTGTTCTGATTTTGTGTCGTAAATGTACAGGATATCACGTGAATTATTGAGCAATGCAGAGAAAATGAGATATTTTTCATTTATCAGCCAACCCTTTTTTTCTGTTTCTCCATTGCTGACATCTATCCATGTTGAAAACTTGTAATCGAGAGAGTTTATTTCATGAGAAATATCATCCTGTGTGTATGATATGACCTGTTTTTGCATGTCATAATGCATATCTATCTTTTTGATTTCCGATCTAGCAACAGAACAGATAAGTAGTTGTGCTAATAGTATTGCTATATACCTTGTGATCATATTTACGCCTCGTTGGATTTAGTTTGTATTTTTCTTAGAAACATCAATGTTTGATTTTGTGCCAAATTGAAGAGCCTGCGCCCTGGTCACCAAGCGGAAAAGATCAATATGATTTCCAGTGATCCTTGACCCAGTGTCTTCCGCCAAACGCTCACCATAACCATCAATACATAGTATAGTTCCTAAAGAAATCACTGCTGTATCTACTGCAACAGAATATCCATCGGTTAATTCAGTCCCAGCCTTACCAATAATTTTTGGAACATAGCCATAGCGCCATATATGATTTTTTTGCTCCGTAAGTGTGGATAATAACTTAACGTATTTGCCATCTGCTGTTACTCCAGTTCCTTGCATATCCACGTCATCCATAAATGCATGCGAAAATTCTCGATCAAGTCCCGTGGGCGTATATAGATAATCTGGAGCGGTTATCGGTAAAAAACCATTTTCATTTGCCACAGTATAGTTTGTGATTGTGAATTTACCTAAATATGTCCATTTGCTTGCATCTGCATAATTGCATCCAGCTTTGGTAAAATGCGGTAAGGCAAGTAATCCACCCAATAGAACGCATGTTATTTTTATGTTCATCATATTCTCCTTTGTTTATCGAACGACCCGCGTGACTCTTGCGGGAAATAAGCGAAAAATTAATTACCGGCGTTGTCCGCATAGAGTCCATGCGCTGGTTCGATTGGAGAGATAAACGATGAATCAAATTCACGACCCCAAAGGATTGATGGAACTAGAATTCAGATGCCCAGAATGCGGAGGCAAAAGCTTCGGCACGAGCAACGGCCTGTTACCGGAAAAGACTGGACACTGCCATAATTTTAAACCAGATGGATCTCGGTGCATGTTTACGTGGCCAAGGTCAAAGGACGATGAGTTGGGAGTGTTTATTAAAAAGAAATCGAACGTTAAGGCTGACCTGCCGTGCGCATAAACGTTGACCGAACCGACGGGCGTTTTCACGGTAAGGTCAAGCCTCTGGTTGGCAGGTTATTTTTGTTTTTTGAAGATAAGACGGGTCTGGGTGTCGCCACTTGACGTAGCAGAAGGAATTACTAAGGATGAATCTAGTTGCCAATCATCAATCAGGTTTCTATTTATAGCCTGTTGTATATTTCCCGCTCCATTTCCATGTACGGAGATTACTTTGTATTCCCAATTTACGGTTTCGTTTTTAGTGGTCTGACATCCTGAGAGTAGAATGGAGGAAGCGACGATGAATGATATAGCTATAGCTTTAGTGTTCATTTTTTCTCCTTAGTTATTATGTCTGCCAACGTTAAGGGTGAGCCGCCGGTGAACATAAACTTCACTTAATCAACTGACGTCGGCCACCGTAGGCTCCACCCACTGGTTGTGTCTCATTTATCTAGTATGGCTTTAATTCCTAATTTCATTGGGCTGTGCCCATCGAAAAACACTTTGTTCTCATACTGCTTCAGATATTTGATAGTTTTTTCTATCCGATTGAATAAAGCCATATACCAATCATTATCTTTTGAGTCATCAGTTCGAGGGAATTTATAATGAACATATGCATTTCTGAGGTCACAAGTCTCTAAGACGGTTGATATGTGCCGTTGGTTAATTGGTGGAAATCCCAATAATTTAGGGAGGTAGCTGTACTTAATTTTCAAACTCGTTCCACGAACAAATTCTTTGAAATCTTTTTGGGTAAACTGGTTCCTATAGAACCCAGGTAGCATGATTCCATTTATCCAATGTTCGAACCATGTAGCGTAAAATAGAATTGATTCTTCATTCTGAAATTCACGTTTGAATGTACGAGCTCTTTTAAGCAGTGAAGGTTGGTGATCCTGTGTAAAGGGGAACTGATCTCCAGTTAAGCTATCTCGATATTTATCAAAATAACGGGAAACTGTGTCCCAATCATCCGAAAGTTTCAGATCACCATTTCTGATGGCAGAGATGTGTATGTAGTGTAGAAGTTCTAAACCTAGTCGGCCAAACTCCTCTTTTTCTTCTGGAGTTAGTTTCTCTTCGAACTCTTTTTCTTCTTCAGGAGTCATATTTTCCTACTGACACAACGTTATGGGTGACTTTCGGTGAACATAAACTTTGACCGAATCAAACAGGCGTTTTCACCGTAAAGTCCAACCACTGGTTAGCCGATTTTCTTTTTCCTATGATTGGAATTGTTCCTGTTTTGATTTGGTTTCCGATGTTCGGAATTTCTTTCACATTGGTCCAGTTTGGTTTCTCCGGTTGAGCTGATTTGGTTTCGTAGAATCTGTTCTGTTTTTATTCCTGCCGGAATTTATTTTCCGGTGATTGGAAAAGGGGATGAAATCTGTGCTCAACTCTGTTCTGTGTGATTTAATTTTCTCTGGCTAACGTTATGGGTGACTTTCGGTGAACATAAACTTCAACTTAATCAACTGGCGTTTTCACCGTAAAGTCCAACCACTGGTTAGACGATTTTCATTTTCCGATGATTGGAATTGTTCCTGTTTTGATTTGGTTTCCGATGTTCGGTATTTCTTTCACATGGGTCCTGTTTGGTTTCTCCGGTTGAGCTGCCTTGATTTCGGAGAATCCGTTTTGTTTTTGTTCTTCCAGTGTTCGGAAGTTTTGAATGACTTACTTCCTCAATCTCGACTCTGTTTTGTGTGATTTATTCTCACCGTCTAACGTTATGGGTGAGCCGCCGGTGCTCATAAACTTTACTTAATCAACTGGCGTTTTCACCGTAGGCTCCACCCACTGGTTCGATTTTTATGTTTTTTTTAGTCCTGATTAGGATGGTTTTTGATTCCATCCGCAAAGCAATGAATCTCTGAAATTCCACTCTGTTTTTGGTTTTACTTCATTCTGTGCCAAATATGATTTCACTCAAATCTTGATGCTTTGTTTGAATGATCTCTGTTC
>JAROBA010000089.1 GCA_029432815.1 Pontiellaceae bacterium B1224
TCACGCATATCTTGCAGCATAATATTCGTACTTAAATATGACCGCGTAAGCTCCGGCAGTGCACTTGCAATTACTTTAAACTAGCGCCATTCGGGACTGACCCCTTTTTCTGGAAAAAGACTGCCGGCCGCTTCCAATCCTTGGAACGATTTCGTCCAAACGTTGGAACGTAGACGCGACGCCCTCATCGCATTCCAACCGTTGAAATGAGTTTCGACGTTAAGACCTTCTGACATCTGAGCCCTGACTCCCGATCTCCGCCGCTCTTCGGTCTGCGGACGCCCAGCATCGTTCTCTCCCGGTCTCATCGGGGCGTTGAAACCCCAAATGACGTTTTAGGCGGCCTGACCCTTTTCTATGACCCTTTTCTGACCCTTTTCTGCTGACCACTTTCTGCAAACTCTTTTTCAAACCATTTCCTAGATGGACTAGCAAAAAACGGATATAGTTTTGTGAATTTTTAAAGGGTGTCGGTTTAGGACAGGGTAACCCCCCATTTCATTAGTATGAGTCTATTTATGCAGACATTTCGAGGCGCGGATGACATCTGAAAACCAAAGATATGATGACTGGGGGGAAGCTTCTCCTTCTTTCGATGAGATCAATGAATTTTACATTAAAAATAAAGAATCAGTTGATAGCTGTAACGAGGCGCAGACAAGGCTTGATTTGATAGACCGGATTTTGAAGGAGGTATTCTCTTGGAAACATGGACAGATCATTGTGGAAGATCCCCAAAATGGCCCGCGCAAAGGTCGAGTGGATTACGTACTTAAATCTGGAGATACAACCATTCTGGTTGAAGCAAAGAGGGTTTCCTCAGAGTTCCCAAAATACACGAAACGAACAAATTTCAAACTGAATGGTTCTGTTCTTGGGTCGGGAGATATACAGGATGCAATAGAGCAAGTTCGCAGCTATGGACCAGAAAAAGACGCTGATGTTTTAGTTGTTACGAATGGTATAGCTTGGTGCATATTTTCGGGAAGTGACTCGTTAGATGGTTATGGTCATCTTCTTTTTCCATTTGAAGACATGACTCATGCAGAGAGTCTATTTGACCTCTTAGCAACTTCTAAAGTTGAGGGAGGAAGTCTTGATTTAATCAATAAGCGTCTCCTTCGTACAGAGGATCGCTTACTTTCTATTGTAAATGATGCTGGCGCACGCTTGGAAAGAAATAGTCTTGCTGAACATATCGTTCCTGCATTAACGGAGGTCTTGTATGCTGATGCATTATTTAAGAATAAAGATGCATTAAAGCGGTGCTTTGTAACGACAGAGGCTCGCTCAAAATATGATGCTCATTTGGAAATGCACCTAGCTGATGCTAAACCTACATTGGTTCAGCCTGCTCCAAGAATTCGTACAGGGAAGACAGGAGGCGCATTGGAGAAAATCCTGAGTTCATCAAAAGAGGATTATGCACCTCCTGTAACCATGATTATCGGTCCTGTTGGTGCAGGAAAGTCAACTTACCTTAAACATTTTGAGACGGTTATTGCTGAGAAAATGTTAGCTGAGGGTGGAACTCATTGGATATATATAGATTTTGAAGAAATGGGAAGGGGCGGCAATCCTCGTGAATTTATGTACTCTTCACTACTTCGGTATTTGGGTAGTAATCATTTCGACTCAGACACGTTTAATGAACGCGTAGTAGAACCCGCATACGAAGCGGAGATAAATTCGCTTTTGAGAGGCCCGCTTGCACGAATTTCAAGTGATGAAGGTGCAGTAAATAAACATGTCAGCAAGTTAATTATGGAGGACTATCAGAAGGTTGAGCCGTATGTTGATAAATTAATGTTGCAACTGCGTAAAAACCATCTCTGTGTGCTAGTTCTCGATAATGTTGATTTATATGAAGATGAGGAATTAGAAGCTTCTGTATTTGCTGAAGGCTTGGCTTTGTCAAAGCGCTTATTACTTCATGTATTGGTTTCAATTCGTGATACGACATTTGTTAAACATAAAACTGATGCCACTTTTGATGCTTATGAATTACGTAAGTTTTGGTTAGACCCTCCTCCTTTTAAAGCAGTTCTTGCTTCTCGCTTAACCTATGCAAAGAAGGTGTTAAAAGGTAAACGCATAACTCTAGCGCTCTCTAATTCAATGTCTTTGGATATCCCAGATTTAAGTGTATTTTTTGATCTCGTTCAGAGGAGTATTTTAGATGGGCGGACTGGGGATTACATTGCCCAGTATTCTGATTTAAATATACGTAAGGGCATTGAAATAATTACCAACTTTTTGACGTCAGGACACATCCAGGCGGACCGCGCTGTTGAGAATTATATAAAAGCCAGCACTAGTTATTATTTCCCATTCCATGAAATATTTAAAGGGACTATGCTCGGGCAGTGGAAATATTATAAAGAAGGGCGTGCTGACTGTATTAATATCTTTGATTCTCGCTTAGGACATAGGTCTTTGAGCTTGTTACGGCTTCAAATAATTACATTTCTTCATCAGCGAGCAAAGGTTGCTGAAATGCTTCATGTTTCTATCCTTGATTGTTTTAGTTTGTTTTCAAAAATAGGAGCTTCATTAGAGCAAGTAATCATTTGCTGTAAAGATTTACAAAAATACCGTCTAATTCGAACATCTGATGCTTTAGAGGTAAGCGAGCAGTCAGACATCTTACTTACACGATGTGGTGGATATTATCAATGTGGTCTCAGTGAGGTGTTTGCATATGCTGAAGCATGTTTAATGGACACTGCTATTTACGATGCCGATGCTTGGGAAAGCCTCACCCAATTAACGCATCGAATTGAGCGTAAAACATCTCTGTTGTCGCGGTTGGAACAACGCGTAGAGCGGTTGAAATTGTTTTTTGATTATTTGGAAGAGAGCGAAAAAAACATCTTAACGGGCAACGTTTCTGGTTTTGGTTTAGATGTAATAGGAAAAATCCGTGAACGAGCGGAAGCTGAGGCTAATCGCGCAGTGATGAGTGTGCGTAGGCGCAGCTAGTCGGCGAAAGGGTCTCTTTGATGGCATCAATGTCATATTGAAGCGCCTCCTGGTCTATCTCGTCGTAGGGGGTATATGTCTGTTTCAAACTCTTCCTTGCATTTTCGTGCCGGAAGTATACCTTTATCGTTGTTATAGGGGGATTGTATGGAGTCTGAGTTATCTATTCAATAAGTGCATATTATACGTTTGGTCTCAGAACATGTCGAGTTGCAGTCTCGCTTCGTCACTCATCTTCTCCTGTGACCAGGGGGGATCGAAGACAAGGTGCGGGTCGACAATGAGCTCCGGAACGTCATCGATGAGAAAGCCGATGTTGCGCACCTGTTCGACAAGGCTTTCGCTGACGGGGCAGGCGGCTGAGGTGAGGGTCATCGTGACCACGCACCGTATGCCGTCGCTCTCTTTTGCGCAGTTGATATCATAGATGAGGCCGAGCTCATAGATGTTGACGGGGATCTCCGGATCGTAGATCTTTTTGAGCTCTTCGACGATCTTCTCTTTGAGTGTGTCGAACTGAGCCTCCCCCCATCATCAAACCAGTGACCTAAAAAAATAAAATATAATTTGGTCTGGTTTTATGCCGAGTGACCGAAGGTCGCGAGGGGCGA